>JADGQE010000442.1 GCA_017882055.1 Thermoflexales bacterium | reverse complement strand
ATCGTGATTGAATGGCACATCGACGAAGTTCTCATCGCCCTGCCTCTGCGTGCGCATCAGGAAATGGCCGACTTGATTGTCAATTTGCAACGTTTGCCAGTGAACGTGCGCGTCGTGCCGGACTTGTTTGATCTGGCCTTCACACGCACCGGCATCGACGATCTTGACGGCATTCCGATCGTCAGCCTGCGCGATCCGGCGATGACCCCGCTCCAGCGCACCGTCAAGCGGGTATTCGATTTGATCGTGGCCACACTCGCCTTGATCGTATGCGCAATCCCAATGACGATCATCGCCCTCTTGATCAAGCGTGACTCGCCCGGCCCGATTATCTTTCGTCAGCAGCGCGTGGGCGAGAATGGCAAACTGTTCTGGATGTTCAAATTCCGCACGATGATCGACCATGCCGATGCCCAGCTTACCGACCTCACCCAAACACAGGCCGACGGTCAAGTCATCTTCAAACGTCCTGACGATCCGCGTCTTACTCGCATGGGACGCCGGCTGCGCCAGTTCAGCCTTGATGAATTGCCGCAGTTGTTCAACGTCCTCAAAGGCGAGATGAGCCTGGTCGGCCCGCGGCCCGAACTCCCATGGTTGGTTGAGCGCTACGCCGACTGGCAATTCAAACGCTTCAACGTCCCCCAGGGCATGACCGGCTGGTGGCAGGTCAATGGCCGCAGTGAAAAACCCACTCTCGCCAAAACGCGTGATGATCTATACTATATTCAGAATTACTCGCTGTTGCTGGATATCGTCATCCTGTGGAAAACGATCGGCGCCGTATTCCGTCGCAAAGGCGCGTTCTAAAATATTGCCACCGTGGAAGCTATGAACGTCATCAAAACCAACCTGCCCGATGTTCTCATCATTGAGCCGCAAGTCTTTGCCGATGGGCGTGGATTTTTCATGGAGACCTATAACGCGCGCAAACTGGCTTCGTTCGGTATCACCGCCAGCTTTGTGCAGGACAATCAATCAAGATCACAGCGGGGCACGCTGCGCGGCCTGCATTACCAGATCCGCCAGACGCAAGGCAAACTGATCCGCGTGGGGCTGGGCGAAGTGTTCGATGTCGCCGTTGACCTGCGCCGCCCATCACCGACGTTTGGGCAATGGACCGGCGCCTATCTTTCCGCCGAAAACAAACGGCAGATCTGGATTCCGCCGGGTTTCGCCCACGGATTCTATACCATCAGCGAACAGGCCGATCTCCTCTATAAAGCAACGGATTTTTACACACCCGAGTGGGAACGCACGCTGCTCTGGAATGATCCGCGCCTCAACATCGATTGGCCGCTCATCTCCGGCCAGCCACCGATTCTTTCGCCCAAAGATCTGCAGGGCCAAAACTTAGATCAGGCCGAAGTCTTCGATTGATCAGCACACATGCTCCGGTAAAGATCCGTCTATGATCACAGGTAATTCGGCCCGATCGAGATGGCTTACCCTCGGCCTTGGATTGATCGTCAGCGCGATCAGCGTGTGGCTGGTGGTGCGCGATGTCGATCTGAATCGTCTTAGCCAGGCTCTCAGCGCCGCCGATTGGCGCTGGGTGCTCGTGGCCGTGCTCCTGCTCGTCGTGACATTCTTCGGACGTGTACAGCGTTGGGCGGCGGTGCTGCGCCCGATCGAATATCATAGCCCGGCGATCATGGCCGCGCAATTGATCGGCCAGGTGCTCAACTTTCTACTACCGTTTCGCGTGGGCGATGTGGCGCGATCGATGATGCTAGGACGCGAACCAAACAGCAGCTTTGAACGCGTGTTGGGCAGTGTAGCGATCGAAAAAGCGTGGGACTGGATCGCACTGACCGTGATGCTGTTGATCGTAGTCTTGACCACCCCTTTGCCCAATTGGCTGATAGGGCCAGTTCAATCAGCCGGGGTTATTGCAGCGCTGATACTGATCGGATTTGGTATCATCGCTTTTGCGCCGCCACGCTTTGCCGCACGTGGCACTCAACTCATCGAACGAACAACGCGTTGGCTGCCCCAGCGTTGGCGATCCGCCGCGTCGCTAAGGTTGCGTCGATTACTGGAGAGTCTCGAAGCGCTTCGCAATCCCGCAACGCTTGGGCAGGCTGCGTTGTGGTCGTTGATCATCTGGAGCCTTGGTGTTGTAACAAACTTCGCTGTGATGCGGGCCTTCAACATCGAGTCGTGGCCCGCGACCTTGCTGCTGATGGCGGTGTTGATGGTGGGCACCGCGTTGCCGCCGTCCATTGCAGCGGTGGGGGTTTTTGAAGGACTCACCATTCTTGTGCTGGGAACGTTTAACGTACCCTATGAGACGGCGCTGGCAACTGGCCTGACGTTGCATGTTCTCGTCTTTGTGCCCCAGACTTTGATCGCGGCCATTCTCGTCGTATTGCAACCGGCAGCCACGAATGCACTAAAGAGATCTCAACTTTGACGAATAAACTTCCCCCAGGCGACGAGGGGGACACGCTTCAAGAAGCGTTAAAGAAAAGTAGAACCACATGATCGAGTTCTCAGTTGTCGTGCCGGTTTATCAGGGTGTCGAAACGCTGCCCCGTTGCTTGAACGCGTTGCTGCATCAGTCGATCGATCAAAGTCGATACGAGATCATCGTCGTGGATGACGGTTCACGCGATCAAACAGCCTCTCTAGCCGAAAGTATCTTAGGCTCTTATACGGCCCAGGTGATTCGCGCGCCGCACAGCGGACCTGCTCAGGCGCGCAATCTGGGGGCACAAGCCGCGCGAGGCGACATCCTCTTATTCACGGACGCCGACTGCGAGCCTGTTCACGGCTGGATCGAACGCATGGCCGCGGCCTTCAACGATCCGCTGATTGCCGGAGCCAAGGGCGTTTATCGAACACGTCAAACATCGTTGGTGGCGCGTTTCGTGCAGCAGGAATATCAGGACAAGTGCGACCGCATGCTCGGCCAACCGTCGATCGATTTCATCGACACGTATTCAGCCGGTTATCGGCGCAGCCTCTTTCTCGATAATCAGGGCTTCGATCCAACCTTCATCGTTGACGAAGATCAAGAGCTGTCGTTCCGATTGGCCGCACTGGGCTTGCGGCTCGTGTTCGCCCCGGAGGCGATCGTCGGTCATCGACACGTGACTTCGCCGCTGAAATACCTGCGGCGCAAGTTCACCATCGGCTACTGGAAACCGCTGGTGCTGCGACGACATCCCGGCAAAGCGATCAAAGATTCGCACACACCGCAATCGATCAAGGTGCAGATTGTTTTGCTGGCA
>JADGQE010000441.1 GCA_017882055.1 Thermoflexales bacterium | reverse complement strand
GCCGCGCCAAAGGCGGCCAACGGCGCGAGCGCCATGGCTAACAGCAGGTTGTAGCGATCGGGCGAGCGCAGCGTGTTGAGCGGGAATCGATCGCCGAGTAAGCTGTAAGGCAATCGAATATTCTCATAGGTTACACCGTTGACGCGCAGATATGGGCCGAGCGCCATGACGAACAGAAAAAGTCCGATAGCCATCCACGGCAGCGATCGGCGGCGCGGGCGGACACGCAGGCTGCCCCACAGCGCTAAGGCGAGTGCGGTGTAGCCGAGGTAAGGCATCCACGCTTGATTCTTGGCGAAGTTCTCGTACACCGGCCGGACGATCGGGCCGAAAACGGGATGATACGTCATCGGCAGCGCGTAGGCCAGCAGATCCGTCTGCCCCCACACCTGCTCATCGGCGATCAACTCGTCGGGCGAGGCCGCGCTGGCGTACAACCGGATCGCCGGCAACGCGAGCGGAAGGCAGAGGATCAATCCGAGCAGCGCACCGGCGATCAAGCGCAGCAGCGCGCCGCGCACCCACTCGCGCCGGAGAACGAGCCAATCGATCAGCACGAAGATCGCAAAAGTAACAGCCCCCAGCACAATGAACTGCAAGCGCGTGGCCGTGATCAGCAGGATCAACAATCCGATGGCGACGATATTGCGGCGTGAATTTTCGCGGACGATCTTCAGCGCGAATAACGCAAGCAGCGGAAACCATTGCACGCTGGCGAGGCTAACGTGGCCGAGCGATTGCGACAAATGATAGGGTGCAAAGGCGAAGATGATGCCGGCGAGCAGCGAAGGGATTAGGGATTGGGAACCAGGGATCGGGGAATTGATACCCTGATCCCTGACCCCCGATCCCCAATTGCGGATTAAGTATTCTGCCAGCTTATACATCGTGTAGCCACTCAGGATGAAAGTCAGCAGGATGGTGATGTTGTAAGCGGCGATGTCGCCGAATAAGGCCGAGAGCGGGATCCAGACCAGCGAGTTGTAGAAACTCAACGAATGTGCGGCGAGGCTGACGCCATTGGGATAAAACTGATACGACGTGTAGAGTGTATCAAAGCCGCGCTGAAGGGCCAGGCGCGTCCACCAGTTGTCCCATTGAAATGTCCAGAGGTCTTCGTTGTTGCCGGCGTAGACGGCGCCGATCCGGGTGATCAGCGGCCATGTCATGAACAGCGTGAGGAGGGTGAAGAATAGAAGAACGAGCAGATCGCGCCGGATAGTTGATCGCAGCAACCGCCCCATCGTTGGCAAAAGACAGAGGGAAAGAGAGATGGAGAGACAGATGGATTCAGTCTCTCAGCCTCTCATTCGCTCAGTCTCTCCTTCTCGCAATCTTCCTGGCCGCGCCCGATGATCTCACGCACGACATAGATCGCCTTGCCTTGCGATTCGTGATAGGTGCGAGTCACCATCTCGGCGATCAAGCCAAAGAACAAGAACTGCACGCTGAGGATGACCAACAGGATGCCCAGCCACAGCACAGGGCGATCACTCAGATGCACCCCCAAAAAGATCTTGAGGTAGGCCAGGTAAACCAGGATCAAGCCGCCCAGCCCGCCGGTGACCAAACCCACGCTGCCGAACAAGCGCATAGGCTTGCCTTGAAAACTGAGCAGGAAACTGAGCGTGAACAGATCGAGGAAGACGCGGAAGGTGCGTGAGAAACCAACGTGGCTTTTGCCGAATTTGCGGGCGCGATCTTTCACCGGCACTTCGGCCACGCGCACGCCCATCGACGACGCGAAGGCCGGGATGAAACGATGCATATCGCCATACAAGCGCACCGTTTTGGCGACTTCCCAGGCGTAGGCTTTGAGTGAGCAGCCCGAATCATGCAAGTAAATACCGGTATTCCTGGCGATCAACCAGTTGGCGGCTGCCGACGGAAGGCGGCGGGTCAGCATCGGTTCCTTGCGATTTTGCCGCCAGCCCGAGACGATGTCGTAACCTTCGGCCATCCTGGCCAACAGCCGTGGAATGTCAACCGGATCGTTCTGGCCGTCGGCGTCGATCGTGATCACGATCGCGCCGCAAGCCCGGTCGAAGCCGGCGGCGAAGGCGGCCGTTTGCCCGAAGTTGCGCCGCAGGCTGATGATCACCAAATGCGGATCAATTTCGCTTAGATTCTTGAGCACCTTCAGGCTGTTGTCGCGGCTGCCATCGTCGATGGCGATGATCTCATATGATTGGCCCAGCGACTTCAGCACGGCCTCCAGTTCGGCGTGCAAGCCGGGCAGTGATTCGGCCTCATTGAAGACCGGAATGACGATCGAGATGTCGAGCGTGGGTTTTCGCATGACAGACCTTCAAAAATCGGCCCGACCAGGCTGTCGGGTCTGCGACCGCGATTATATCATGATTGGCGTGGACTGATCATCACAGCGGAAGGGTGACAATTGACAGTGTCACGGCCTGTCGATCTTCTGTATAATCAGAATGCTGTCTGAGTACGTTTGGCCTGAGTTTGGGCCGGGTTGTTTCCTTCAGATCATTCTGTTCCCCAGCATCATGCGGATACTCGCCGTGGAGTATCCGCTTAACGTCGAATTTGAAAGCCCGGCAGAGTCGTCAATTACCGGGCTCATGCGTCTCGAATCCATATACCCTAGCAAGGAGAACTAACCTATGAAACGCAAGTTGATGTCAGTGGTCATTGCGCTGTTACCAGCGCTCATTGTGTTTACGATTGTAGCGTCTTCTTCAACGCCCACGCAGGCGGCGAGTGTAGATGTCTCAGCCCGAGCCGCGAGTGCGTCAACTCTCTTGTTGAGTGACGATTTTGACTACGGCACTAGCGCGATGAGCTTGACGACAGCTAGCGGCGGCAAGTGGGTAGCCCATTCCGGTGCTGGCAACGGGCCGGTTCAATATATCACTACCAGCCTTGCCATGCCTGGTTATGGCTCTTCTGGCGTGGGCGGGGCTGCAACCGTTTCCACCGCGGGTTCTGAAGATGTCAACCGTAGTTTCATCACTCAGACGACTGGCACAGTCTACTTTGCTGCGCTGGTGAATGTGTCTGCGGCTGGAACGGGTGACTATTTCCTGCATCTTAAAGACGCAGGAATTAGTAATTTTCGGGCCCGCGTCTTCACCAAAAATGATGTCGGGGTGCTGCGCTTTGGCCTGTCTACGACCGGCACAGCCACCTATTCAACCGCCGCTTTCAGTTACACCACGACGTATTTGGTGGTTAGCAAATACACTGTCAATACTGGGGACACCGCGCTATATGTGC
>JADGQE010000440.1 GCA_017882055.1 Thermoflexales bacterium | reverse complement strand
CCCTCGGCGATGATGCGGTGAAGGATGACGTCGGGAGTACCTTGAATGTAATTCCAGCTAAAGCCTTCATCGCCCCGGAGTTCCTGGGAACCGAGCAGCAAAACGCGCAGCCCAAAACTCAGTGCGACGAGTAGCAGCAGAAACAAAGAAGTGCGGCGCACAGGTTATCCAATTCAGTTTGAAGGGTTGCGCTGATTATAGCATTAAAGACCAATTGAACTTTGCAGCAAGATTGCGAGTAAGTCTGTATGACATTTCGAACGAACAGGCTCGACGAATTATTCACTTCGCGTCGTCGCGGTTTGGCGACGCTGGCGACGATCGTGCTGGGCGCGGCGGTTGCAGTGATCGCCGGGTTGATCGTCGCGCTATTAAGCGGCGTGTATGCGTTGGGCCTGGTCTTTGGCCTGATCGTGCTGGTGTTGATCCTGCGCAGCATCGAAGTCGGTTACGCGGCGGTGATTGCCGTGATCACGCTGCTGCCCTTTGCGGCCGTGCCGTTGCCCATTGGCTTCAAGCCGACGTTTCTCGATCTGGCGGTGGTGGGCTTGTTCGCGGTGTGGCTGCTGGAGCGTGCTACCGGCAAGCTCGGCCGCTTCATCAATACGCCGTTGAGCTTGCCGGTGCTGGCTTTTCTCGCGCTGGCGTTGGCTTCATTTGTGGCCGGGCTGACTTACGCGCCGTTGACGCAGACGGTCGCGCGCCATTTTGCCGAACTGATTTTGAGTATCCTGCTTTACTTCCTTGTGACCGACAGTGTGCGCGACGCCGATCGATTACGCCGTATCACACGCTTCATTCTTATCGGCGGGACAGTGGCAGCCGCCATCGCGCTGGTGCTGTATCTGTTGCCACGCGCCACCTCGATGGATCTGCTATCTCGCTTGCGCGTATTCGGTTATCCCGAAGGGCCCGGCGTACTGCGTTTTATCAACGACGATCCGTCGCTGCCCCAGCGGGCCACCGGCACGGCGATCGATCCCAACGCGCTGGGCGGTCTGCTGATCGTGCTGCTGGCCTTAGGTACGCCGCAGTTGTTTGCCAGGAAACCTGTGATTCGCCGCGCAGGGTTAGTGCCTGGACTCGGTTTTATGGCGTTGGCGTTGTTGTTCTCCTTCTCGCGCGGATCGTTTGTCGGCATCGGCGTGGCATTGCTTGGCCTCGGCATCCTGCGCTATCGCAAGCTGCTGCTGATCATCGTATTGGCGCTGGCCTTGATTTTGATATTGCCACAGACTCAAGCCTACGTTTCGCATTTTTTTGAAGGGGTGCAGGCACAGGATTTGTCCACCCAGATGCGTCTGGGCGAATACAGCGATGCGTTGAAATTGATCCAGCGTTATCCCGTCCTGGGTGTGGGCTTTACGGGTACGCCCGACATTGACACGTATTTGAGTGTGGCGAGTCTGTATCTATTGATGACAGGCGAAATGGGATTGGTGGGTGTGTCGGCATTCCTGATCGTGATGCTGGTACTGTTCGTCGGCGCGTGGCGGATCCGATCGGGCGTGGCCGGCCGATCGGACCTGGAGCCAATCTGGTGGGGGTTTCATGCCGCAATGATCGGTGCTCTGGTCGGCGGCATGTTCGATCACTATTTCTTCAATCTCGACTTTCAACACTCGGTCACGTTATTCTGGTTGTACCTGGGACTGACGGCTGCCAGTACGCGGCTGGTGAAACAGAGCCATGCGATCGCCGGAGAGGCCACGCCCGATGAGGCGCGATCGCCTTTTTTGTTTCGCGCTTGATACATCACATGGTATAATCATTTTCACTTTCTGCAACATTGCCAATTTCACCGCCGGAGGTCATAGATGAAAATCGAAACGCGCGAGTTGAAACACGTCACGGTCGTCAAAGTGAGTGGCCGGGTGGACAGCGCTACCGCGCCCGATCTGGAGAAGGCCCTGCATGATCTCGTCGAAGGCGATCACAATCAGGTGGTGCTCGAATTGCAAGAAACGGAATACATGAGCAGCGCGGGTCTGCGCGTGCTGGTCACGACGTTGAAAGCGGCCAAGAAGAATGGCGGCGATCTGCGCCTGGCTCAGCTTTCGCCGCGCGTCAAAGAAGTGCTTGAATTGTCCGGTCTGCTGCCGGTCTTTCAGATTTATTCGGACCTGGTCGAGGCGGTTGGTTCTTTTTAAGTTTTCATGAACGGATAGGTATGGCCCAGGAACAACACCTCACCGTGCCGGGTCGATATGAATGTCTGGCGCAAATCTCAGACTTCGTCATCAAAGCTGCACGTGAGGCCGGTTTGAGCGATGATGATATTTTTCATGTCGAGATGGCGGTGGATGAAGCCTGCTCGAATGTGATTGAGCATGCCTACGCCCGAGTCCAGGGTAATATCGAATTGGCCTGCACTGTGCCAGAGCCTGGTCGCCTGACGGTTACGATTCACGATCAGGGCCGCCCGTTTGATCCCGAAGCGGTGCCGCTGCCGCCGATGGGTGAGGATGCCACTCTGGAGATGATCCAGGAAGGCGGGCTGGGCCTCTACTTCATGCGCAAGCTGATGGATGAAGTGACCTTTAGTTTCACGCCCGGTGATGGCAACACGCTGATTATGACCAAGCGGCGAAAGAATTCGCAACTGTGAAAATCGTTCAGGAAGTCATCGACGTAGCGGGCGGCAAGGTGTATGACATTGCTCCTGAAGGCCGGCTGGATGCGGTGACTGTTCCGGCGCTGGAAACGGCGCTGCAGGATCAGTTGGGTGGTGGGCACGTTCAGATCGTACTCGATTTGAGTGGAGTGACCTACCTCTCCAGCAGCGGATTGCGGGCCATGTTGCATGCCCGGCGGCAGGCCCAGGCGGGCGGGGGCGACGTGCTGCTCAGCGGAATGACACCGCGTGTCCGCGAGATTTTCGAAATGATCGGGTTCAACAGCCTTTTCCACGTTTTCGATCATGTGGCGGATGCAGCAGCGGCCTTTGCCAAATCGGCTGCGGCTTGATTGCGGCCGACACGTTAGGTCAGGGTGCCAAGGATTACGACGTGTTCCGACTGACTTACACCTATGATGAAGTGCGTTAACCAGTCCATTCTCAATTGACAGCCTCGTTCGCGGGGCCTATACTTGCCCGCGATCTGCCAATCTGTTTTAAGGAGGTGCCCGCACAGATAGCCATGTAATCGTTTTGCCCGACTATCGATGTTGATTCCACATTCTCTTTAGGAGGAGAAAGACATGTCTCACAATCGCAAGATCTGGGCAATAGTGTCGATGTT
>JADGQE010000091.1 GCA_017882055.1 Thermoflexales bacterium | reverse complement strand
GCTTACACTATGGCTGCCCAAGTCCTGTGAGATCGAACTTGGCAGCGGCAGTGGCCAGATCCACGCCGTAGTACTGTTGCGAAAGTTTTAGCAGCGTGCCGTCACTATGCATCTGCTGAATGATCTCGGTTACTTTGTGGAGAAGCGAAACCGGATCTTTGCTATGTTTCTTGTCGATGGCAGCCGCCAGATATTCAAAGAAGATCGGGCTGCCTAACTCCTTGATCGGTTTTCCCCCGGTGATGAAAGCTTGGCCGGTTGGCTCAGCAGTCAGCACCGCATCGAGCCGCACGCCATCGCCCAATGCTAAGTCTTGCAGCGCCGACGTATCCGTGTCATAGCCCTTGAACTGAGGGTTTTTGATTAGAGCATCGATCTTCTCGCCAGGGATAACCAACGAACCGTCCAGATAAGACTCATAGGTGCAGCCGGAGCATGCGCCCACTTTCTTGCCTGCGAGATCTGCGGGCGTGTTAAACGTCTTGTTGTTCTTGTGGACGAAGAGGGCCGCCGGGGTCGTGTAGTAAGGCTGCGAGAAGTATAGGACCTTCATCCGCTCCGGGGTAATCGTCACTGACCCGACACTAATATCCCAGCGATCAGACCAGCTACCGCCTATGATCAATGTCCAGTCCGGCGTAACGAAGCAAGCTTCTACACCAAGCCGCTTAGCGATCTCTACAGCCGCGTCGATGTCGAAGCCTTTGAATTCGCCGGCAGTGTGCTGATCGGCCGCGCATTTGGTGCCCGTCGGGTGAACCGCGTTTTCCACCAGCTCCGACTGCGGTGGATAAGCCGGATCAGTCGAGACGATCAAGGTGCCTCGCTTCAGAATATCAGAGAGGTAATCTGGGGGGATGGTGGGTATCGCGGTGGGGACAGTGGTTGCGGTGGGTGCTGCCGTGGGCGGAGCCTCGGTCGGCTTGACGGGCGCGGCAGTTGGCGGTGCCGCAGACTGCGTGGGCGCAGATACAGGTGTCGCCGCCGCACCACAGGCCGACAATAGCAGACTGGCAAGAACGAGCAGACTCAACAGCAGCGAAATACGTTTCTGTGAAGCAAGCATTGGTTTCTCCTCCTGAGATAATGCACCAGGGGCAATGGCCCCCAAATGCTTGTTCACATTGTAGCATAAAAATAATTGGCGGTGTTGAAGTCCTTAGGCCAATTTGCCAATGAATTCGCGCACGGCGTCGTTGAAGGCATCGGCTTTATCCATGTTGGATAGATGTCCCGCTTCAGGAATGGTGATCAGCCGGCAGTTGGGGACAGCCGCCTGCATCGCTTCGCTGTCACTCGCAGGGATCAGCACATCGGCTGAGCCGCTGATGATCAACGTCGGCACCTTGATGAACGGCAGCAGCGCAGATCGATCGGGCCGGGCAGCCATACCGCGCAGCGCCGACATCACACCCAGTGATCGTTGCCGGGCCATCATGCTGCGCACCGCCACTGCTGTTTCAGGCCTGGCCGTTGGGCCGAGCATCTTGGACGCCATCGATTCAACAACGGCGCTCGTGCTTCCGCTCTCGGCAATTTTGGCAGCATTGGTGAGGCGGCCTTCTCGAGCAGACTCGCTGTCAGGCGTGGCGCGGGTATTCGCTAGAATTAAACCCTTCACACGATCAGCGTACTGCGTGAGGAAGGCCAGCGCAATATAACCGCCCATCGACAGCCCGGCCAGTACCGCCTGCTTCACGTTCAATGAATCGAGCAGCGCCCGCAGATCTTCGGCGTAAGTTTCCATCGATACGGTTTCGCCGTCCGTGTCGGTCGAGCGGCCAAAGCCGCGCAGATCGGGCGCAATCACACGACAGGTCAACTGCAACCCGGCGACCTGGGATCGCCACATGGTTCGATCGAGCGGAAAGCCGTGAATAAGCAACAGCGGCACGCCGTTGCCAATATCGTCATATTCAAGACTGATGCCCTGCCGGGTGTATTTCATGTCGATCTCCTGATGAGCAAATAAGCAGTCCGATTATACCATCCGCGGCCAGATGCGTTGGAAACCGGTCGCTAAAATTACACTGGTTTACACTTACCCGCCAGGTCTTATGGTATAATGTCGAACTGAGGTCCGAGGGGCCTCATAAATGAGTGGAGAAAAATGGCATTTAATCCGCTGAATGCGTTATTTGGTTTGTTTTCGCTGGACCTCGGCATCGACCTGGGCACCGCCAATACATTGGTCAACGTGCGCGGCAAAGGCATCGTGCTGAACGAGCCGTCGTGGGTGGCCATCGACAAGCGCACTAAGCGCCCGTTGGCCATCGGCGCGGAGGCGCGTGAAATGGTGGGCCGCACGCCGGGCAACATTGTGGCGATTCGGCCGCTGCGCGATGGCGTGATCAGCGACTTCGAGATCACCGAAGCGATGCTTAAATACTTTATTCACAAAGCGCACAGCCAGATGTTTCCGCTGTTGGAGCCGCGCCCGCGTGTGGTCGTCGGCATTCCCAGCGGTGTGACCGAAGTCGAGCGGCGCGCCGTCTATGATGCCTGCATCTCGGCCGGTGCGCGTGAAGCCTATCCGATTGAAGAGCCGGTGGCGGCCGCGATCGGGGCGGGACTGCCCATTATGGAAGCGCGCGGCAGCATGGTCATCGACATCGGCGGCGGCACGACCGAAGTGGCTGTATTCTCGCTCGGCGGCGTCGTGCTCAGCCGATCGATCCGCGTGGCCGGCGACGAACTCGACGAAGACATCATGCAGTACATCCGCCAAAAATACAACTTACTCATCGGCGAGCGCATGGCCGAACGAGTGAAAATCAACATCGGCTCAGCTTATCCCCTGCCCGAAGAAAAGATCATGACCCTGCGCGGTCGAAGTGTCGTGACCGGCTTGCCGGAATCGATCGACGTATCGAGCATCGAGATCCGCGAGGCGTTATCGAGTTCGGTCAGTTTAGTCGTAGACCTGGTCAAATCGGCGCTGGACGAGACACCGCCCGAAGTCGTCGCCGACTTGATGGAAACGGGCATCGCGTTAGCCGGCGGCGGCGCATTGCTACAAGGCTTAGCTCAGCGGCTGAGCGAAGAAGTCAAAGTGCGCGTGTGGGTTGCGCCCGATCCATTAACGGCCGTGGCCGTGGGTGCAGGTCAGCTGTTGGAAAACCTCGATACGTTGCGCTCGATTTTGACGAGCGTCGATCGCAGCCGCCGCAAGGTATCGAATCCTGCCGGCGCGTAGCCGTTGGTGCATTCGATTGTCAATCTTGAAATGGGAGGTTGGACCCTGGAAGTTGGAGTGTATACTCCGGCCCTGGCGTCGAACCTCCGTTTTCTAACTTCCAACCTCCAATCCTTAACTTCAACATGAATCGCGGTCGTTCCCGCTCCTGGCTATTGTTGGTTCTGGTGATCGTGGCCGTCATCTTGCTGGCGCTGCACGAAGGCGGCCAGCTGCAACCGATCGAGAGCGCGGCGCAGACCGTGCTGGGGCCAATCGAACGTGCCGTCTCAGGCCTGTTCAACGGCATCGGCGATCTATTCGGCGCGGTGCGTGACTTGCGCGAACTGCGCGACCGAAACGCCGTGCTCGAAAAGGCCAACCAGGATCTGTTGACCGAGAACGCGCGCCTCAAAGGGCTGGAGGGCGAGAACGCCGCGCTGCGCGCGCTGCTCAATTTCACGCAGGAAAATCCCACGTATCAATATCAAGCGGCAGCCATCATCGGACGTGATCCAAGCCCTTATCTAAAATTCATCACCATCAACGCCGGCTCGGCAGAAGGGCTGCGTGAGGGCATGCCCGTGGTGACCGGCGGCTCGACGTTGATCGGACGGGTCGATCAGGTGAGTCTGCGATCGTCTAAAGTGCAGCTGCTCAACGATACTTCCAGCGCCGTCAACGTGCGATTGCAAACATCGGGCGTGACGGGGTTAGCGACCGGCCAACCGGATGGATCGCTGCTGATGCAGTACATTCCGCTCGATGCCAGGGTCGATGTCAACGACATCGCCTTGACCAGCGGGTTAGGCGGCAACTTACCGCGCGGACTGGTCGTCGGGCAAATCACATCGGTTCAGAAGCATGACGTCGATCTTTTCCAATCGGCCAGACTGCGCGCAGCCACAGATTACGATCGGACGACGATCGTGCTCGTGATCACCAACTTCGTGCCGATTGAGCCTACCGGCGACACCGCGACACCGACGCCAACACCCACGGCCGCGCCTAAGCCATAATCAGCCATGATTGATCCGACTATGATCGCATGAACAAGTACTTGATTGGGCTAACCGGAAATATTGCGGCCGGCAAGAGCACGGTGGGGCAGATGTTGCGCGAACTGGGCGCGGCCGTGATCGACGCCGATGCGCTGACGCACGAACTACAGCGCAAGGGCACGCCGACTTACGACGCTATCGTCACGGCGTTTGGGGATAGCATCCTCGCTAAATCAGGCGGGATCGATCGGCCTGCCCTGGGCGCGATCGTGTTTGCCAATCCCGATCGGCTGCGCACGCTCGAACAGATCATGCATCCAGCAGTTGCCATCGAAAGCCAACGTCGCATCATGGCCTCACCTGAAAACATCATCGTCTACGAGGCCGTCAAGCTCATCGAAGCCGGTCGCGCTGCGATGTGCGATGCGATCTGGGTCGTGATCGCGCAGCCCGACGTGCAATTGAAACGCTTGATGCACGATCGCAACTTGAGTGAAGCCGATGCGCTGACGCGCATCGATTCGCAGCCACCACCAAGTGAGAAGGTCAAATGGGCCAGTGTCATCATCGACAACAGCGGGTCACTGGCCGAGACACGCCGGCAAGTTGAAGCTGCTTTTCAGGCCAGCGTGGCGTCGCATGGGTAAGAGAATTGTGGTATATTTGGGCATGCATTTCGCGCAGAGGAGAGAGCCGTGACCGAAACTCCACCCATTAAAGTGCGCCGGGTTCGTTCCGACGACGCCGGGGCTATCGCCAATTTTTTGGCGCAGGCGACCAAAGGCCGCCTGGTCGTGCCTTATGATGAAGTCGTTGAGCGGCTGGGCAACAAAGCCTTCTTTGTCGCGATCGCCGATCAAGTTGTGGGGTTGGCCGGGTGGCGAGCCGAGAATCTGGTCGGTCGTATCGACGATCTCGTCATCCACCCCGTCGGGCTGCGTTCGGCCGTGGGCCGGGCCTTATTCGACGCGATCGAGAAAGAAGCCCGCAAACTCGAATGCGAAGTACTGTTGCTGTTCGTACCCAATATCGCGTCGGCGGCGGCCGTCACTTTCTATCAGTCCGTCGGCTTCCAGCGCCGTCTGCTGCATGACATTCCTTTGCCATGGCAGCAAGCCGCTGAAGACTTCACGGCGGAGGACCATTTCGTCATGGCCCGGCAGCTGCGCGACCTGGTTATGAAACCAATCTGATGCGGAGCGAAAGATCAATGGGGACAATCAAAGCCTGGATCAATCTTCATCCCAAGTTAACGGCCTGGATCGTGCTGGCTATCGGAATGGCGATCATGGTTGTTTTGTCAGCCAAAGACGTTGGATTGTTGGCCGGTCAAATGCTGGCTCTGATTGTGGCCACTATCGGCCTGGCCGGACTGTGCGTGTGGATCATCGGGTGGGAAGACTAGCCGGCCCTGGCAAACACATCGAAACGCGCCCACGAGATTCGAATCTCGTGGGCGCGTTTGCATTTTACGGTTTAAGTTTTGCTTCTGGAGAATTCAGAACCACACCATAAATGAAGTCTCGGTCGTCACCATGGGTAGATTCAAATAACCTGCCAAGACTGTAATGACCACGATCTGACCCGGACGAGAACCGTCAATCGAGAAAGCATACAGGGTGGACCCATGCTCATCCGTCGCCGGCATCGTAAATGTTAGATCGCCAGCGGGATAATGTACGGTGACCAATACAAAAGCATTTCGGATGGGATTGCCGTGCTGATCACTCACACGCACATACAATGTCTGAAGGCCACTCTGCCCTGTAATCGGCACCTTCACTGTGGCCGACACCTTCAAGAAGGTGATCTGCGAAGGATCAAAACCGGCGGCTTTGGCGGCTACCGGCTTCTTCAAGTCGGGATTGAGTCCGGCCACATCGAAGTGAACTGAGCCGAGATCGGTTAACGCGACACGTTGATCCCCGGACAACTCCGGATGCCATTCCATCCGCGCACGCTGGAAATACTGAACGATCCAACCGTCCGCGCTGGTTGTGAAGTCGCTGATCGGATAACCGAAGACATCCAGGCCGCCATTCAAATTGTAAAAGTTGAGAAAAGCATACGCGACGGTATGCCCGGTTTCCGGGAAGTATTGATGAGATTGATCGTTCGCTACTTGCTGGGGACTAGGAGCCTGTCGATATCCCAATTCATCACCCAGTAACCCTAATTGAACACGATAGGGCAGCGGATTTTCCGGGTGAAGTTCCATGCGAACTTTCTGGAAATACTGCACCCATCGACCCTCTCGGTTGAAGCCTTCTGTAATCGGATAACCAAAAATTTTCAGTCCGCCATGCTGATTAAAGAAGGTCAGAAACTCGCCTTCTACGTTATGGCCCGTCTCAGGAAAATAGACAGACGACTGAGCCTGCGCTTCAACGCGAAAACCCGTCTGCCCTATCAATAGTATCGCCAGGATAAGAGCGGCTCTTAGCGCAGCCTTCGACAAGCCGCGAAGAGTGAATGCATTCATCAAGTATTTCACCTAACCGAATGCGGACATTCCATAAACCGTTTCTCAATGCCGATTCATTCTACAACAACAGACCCCTTTTTGCAATAACCATTTTGCCCAATCCAATTCACGACTTTATCCTGGCTGAAACCAATGCTACGCGCTTGCTTCGGCGGTCTGCTCTAGCGCGGGCCAAGCCATCCGGACAAAGGAGACAGTTTGAAGGGAGTCAATATCCACTATCACCCCAAGATGGTGCTGTAGATTGCAACGGACTCAGACAAGCAGTGGATTCTTATTTGTATCCAACAGATAGGGCGCCAAGGCTTAACCTTCAATTAAATATTCTAAAAACATCCTTAAAGAATATTTACAGATAATTGATTTCAGTATTGACAAAATGAATATATTATTATACAATAGCGATATAAACAAATTATTTAATCAATATTTTTGATTTTATAATCAATATCATGTAAACATAATGGAGATGGATAAAATGAATAAAATTCTAGGACAATGTCCGGTATGCCGCAATCCGTTGGAAGTAACACGGTTGTACTGTCGGAACTGCGACACCACGATTGAAGGCCATTTCGAACCCGGGTCGCTCAGCCAAATCAGTGGTGAGCACCTTTCGTTCATTATCACTTTCGTCAGGAATGAGGGCAAGATCAATCGAGTAGGTGAAGAGCTTGGTATTTCCTACCCTACCGTTCGCAGTCGATTGCACGATGTCATCCGCGCACTCGGCTACGAAGTGGGTGAAGAGGATGAACCCGTAGCAGTACCTGATGAAGACCGTCGCACGATTCTAGAATCTTTGAGCAAGGGCAAGATTTCGTCAGAAGAAGCCCTCAAGCGATTGAGTGGCCGCAGCTGAGGGAGAAATTGAATGTCCAGCTTAGCGATCGATGCTGAAAACCTGGTCAAGAAATTCACCACGCGCAAAGCATCAAACGAAAACAAAGACTAACGAAGCAGCGAATGAAATGGCAGCGCTGCGATCCTTGTTCAATGGCCATTGAACAAGACTTTCGAAGTGCTTAATGCAGCGAGTTGAATATTTACAAGGAGAACAAACATGTCACACACCCGTGAACGATCTGAAGTATTACGCCTGATCGAAGAAGGCAAAGTCACCGCGGCTGAGGGCATTCAACTGCTGACAGCCCGGCACCCCCATTCCAGTCTGCCATTGAGCAACACGGACAAGCGCTGGCTGCGAATCCATGTAACCGATCTTAACTCCAACCAGCCGCGGGTCAACGTCAACGTGCCGCTGCGCTGGCTCGAGGCCGGCCTGCGGATCGGCCGCAACTTTGCGCCGGAGTTGGATCAGATCGATTGGAACAAAATTCTTGCCCCGGCGCAAGATAACACGACGATCCGGCTCCTCGAAGTTGAAGATCTGGAAGATAACCACCGCATCGAGATTGTTGTAGAATAGGAGAGTTCTCATGACCACAACACCTTTTGCCACTTCAGCCACACCGCACATCACGGTGAACGATTGTCACGCGGATCTCGCGATCATCGGCTCGCCCGAGAATCAGGTCGTGATCGAAATCGACGACGAGTCGCCGGCCACGCACATCGAGCGGACAGGCGAAACGATCGTCGTCACGGCGATGGACTCGTGCGAGATCGTCTGTCCGGCCAACGCCTCGATCACCGTCCAGCATGTCAGCGGCGATTTGCGCGTGAACGAATTGAAAGGTACACTCGCTATCGACACTGTCAATGGCGATGTGTCCCTGCGCGACATCGGTCCGACGATGTTGCGCAACATTCAAGGTGATTTGTCGGTCCGCGATGGGAGCGGCGATCTGCGCATCGAAACAGTGCGCGGCGATGCCAAAGTAAAACGCGTGGCCGGCAACGTCGCCATCGACCGAGTGTCAGGCGATCTAGTCACCAGCGATCTGGGCCAGAATGCATCGTTCGGCAGCGTCAACGGCGATATATCGATCGATACTGATCTCAAGCCGGGTCAAGCGGTTATGGCCAAAGCCAATGGCGACATTGTGCTGCGCATCAACAGCGGCGGCGCACAATTGAATCTGAACAGCCGCGGCGATCTGCGCTGTCGTGTGCCCGTCACCAACTGGCAGGGCAACGATCGATCGGCCACCGCCCGGCTCGGCGATGGATCGGCCGCAGTCTCGCTGACCGCCGACGGCGATCTACTGGTTCTGCCGGGCAGCAACCGCTGGGACACCGATAGTTTTTCGGGCCAGGTCGAATCGATGATCGAATCGGCTATGGGTCAGTTCGAATCGCAAATGACCCGCATTCAATCTGATCTCGAAAAGCGCCTGGGCGGATTGCGCGGCATGGGCGATCGAACGGAGCGAGCCGCGGAACGCGCGCGTCACGCGGCCGAACGCGCCAAGCAGCGCGCCGAACGCGCCGCCAAATCGTGGGGGACATTCTTCACACCCGGCCGGCCCTCTGCTCCGCCTACGCCGCCGGCCGAACCGGTCACTGATCAAGAACGATTGGCCGTGCTCAAAATGGTTGAGGAAGGAAAAATCACCGCCGACGACGCTGCGAAGTTGTTGGCGGCAATGGAAGGTTAACGCTGCATGGTCGCGAATACCGCGCGTGTCCGATCAACTTTTTCCGGGCTGCGGCCCATCAATCCGATGACGGATTTGCCAGGCGTAGCCACATTGATCGAACAGGCTTTCGCCGAGGAGATGGACAACAGCGGACGCAATGCCGTGCGCGAGATGCGCTGGCTGGGCCGGCTGGGTTTTCTCTTCGGCTGGATGGATGCGCTCACGCCGCCCGGCGAAGGCTCAGTGCCGGGCTTCGTGTGGATCGAAGACGGACAGGTGGTGGGCAACGCCACCGTGCGCCGCTTGAGTGTGCTCGGGCGCGGCTGGATGATTGGCAACGTGGCCGCCGCGCCGGCGTGGCGCAACCACGGCATCGCCCGCAGCCTGATGAATGCCTGTGTCGATCTGGCGCGCCAGCGCAATGCCGAATGGATCGCGCTGCAAGTTCGATCGAACAATGCGATCGCGCGCGGACTGTATGAATCGATGGGCTTTCAGGCCACTGGCGAAACGATCCAGTTTGAACGAACTCAATCCGATCGGGTGCTGCCGCCCGATCAGCCGATCGAAGGCCGATTACGCGCGGCGCGGCCTGCCGACACGAATCAGTTATTCACGCTGGCCCAAGCGACGATGGCCGAAGCGATGCGCTGGACAGACCCGGTTTACCGTCGCCACTTCGAATTGGGTTTCGAGCGCCGCATCAATGATTGGCTCAGCGGCACTCAAACGACCTGGCGCGTGATCGAATCGGACCAACAATTATGGGGGGCGGCCATGCTCGAAGTGAACCGCCGATCGCAGCGGGCGCAGCTGCGGCTGTGGGTTCCGCAGCCACGCTGGACACGCGTCGAGCAAACGTTGGTCGATGCGGTACTGGCCGAGACAAGCCTGCCAATCCCGGCGCTCACCGCCCGCCTGCCGGGCGAGCATGTCGCCGGGCGAGAAGCCTTAGAGAGACGTGGCTTCGCCGTCGTGCGCGCCTTAACCCATATGCGGCTTGATCTAAAAGCGTAAGCATACGAACATGGCAACGAGTGAAGAACGACAACACATTCTCAATATGATCGCGGAGCAGCAAATCACGGTCGAGCAGGGTACACAGTTGCTGACCGCGTTGCCGGATAGTGATGACCTGGCGATGTACGAAGATGACGCGGAGCTGTATCCGCTGAACAGAGTATCACCGCAAGATTTGTGGCTGACCCCGCTGTGGATTGGCGTGATGCTTTCGATTCTGGGGGCAACAATCTTTGCACCGGCGTATCAGAGCAACCAGGCAGCCGCCTGGCCGTTGATCGTATGCGGCTGGCCTGTATTCGCACTCGGCTTGCTGATGATCGGCGCGGCCTGGTACGCACGCAGCGGGCTGTGGTTATATGTCCGCATCACGTTTACATACCGGCATGAACGCGACATCCGGATCAGCCTGCCCCTGAATCTGTGCATCGTCATGCTGAGAATAATCGGACCGGTTGTGCCCGCGCTCGAAGAGACCGGACTCGACGAGGTGTTGCTCACACTGCAAAGCAGCATCAATCACGAGCAGCCCTTGATCGTCGATATGAACGAAAACGGCAAACGCCTGCAAGTGGTCGTTGGCTAATCAAACAAGCGCCGGGAAGTTGTAGCAACTTTTGGGGCTTTATGGATACTGGAGGTAATCATGACAACTACCGATGAACGAATGCAAATACTGAAGATGATTCAAGAAGGCAAAATCTCCGCCGAAGAGGGCGCCAAATTACTGCAGGCGCTCTCGACCGGCGCAAAGGCCGATAAGCAGCGGCCGTCCACCCCGTCGACATCGAGTGGCGGCGACGCGCGCTGGTTCCGCGTGCGTGTGACCGATCTCAGCAGCGGCAAAAACAAAGTCAGCGTCAACATCCCGATGGGGCTGGTCAACGTCGCCATGCGCATGGGCGCGCGCTTTGCGCCCAACGTCGAGAATGTGAACTACGAAGAAATGGCGGCCGCGATCAAGAGCGGCGCAACCGGCAAAGTCATCGATGTGACAGATGAAGAAAGCGGCGAGCG
>JADGQE010000090.1 GCA_017882055.1 Thermoflexales bacterium | reverse complement strand
GTCGAGCGTTTGCATATGCTCGCCCGCTTTGGCGCGATGCACGCTGATGGTTGGTCGCGATTCGCCGCGTGACTTCGCCCGTGCGAGCAATTTGTCGTAATCGAACGTGTGGATCGGCTGGCCGACG
Source organism: Thermoflexales bacterium (assembly GCA_017882055.1). Classification (GTDB taxonomy): domain Bacteria; phylum Chloroflexota; class Anaerolineae; order Fen-1058; family Fen-1058; genus JADGQE01. The sequence goes on along the minus strand of JADGQE010000090.1, from coordinate 11,135 downwards.
TCGAACATCACGTAGTTCGAAACGTCGACGATGTTACTGATCGGCCGCTGTCCGGCAAGCCGCAATCGACGCTGAACCCAATACGGCGATGGGCCAATCTTGACGTTACGAACGATCGTCGCAGTGAAGCGGCTGCACAAGTCGGAATCCAGAATCTCGACCCTGACACCGTTCTCGACTGCCGGTCCCGTGCCATTGAGTTCATACGCGGGCTGCCTCAGTTTTTGCCCCGTCAACGCGGCGACTTCGCGGGCTACGCCCAGGATCGATGCAGCGCGCGCCACATTCGGCAGGATCGCAATATCGAGCACGGCATCGCCCAGAGTGTCGGCAGCAGGCATACCAACCCTAAAGGGCGTTCCAGCGGGGGCATCGTCGTCGAGCAGGATGATTCCCTCGTGTTCGTCGCTGAGGCCCAGTTCTTTCTCCGAGCACACCATCGAATCGCTGCGCACGCCGCGCAACTTCGCGGGCTTGAGCGTCATCAATACTCTGCCAGGTTGATGGCCGTCGTACAACACCGAGCCTTCTCTGGCAAAGACCACCTTCGGACCATGGGCTAAACGCCCCTGCCCTTTGAGGTGAAAGATATTCGGCGCACCGGTGACCACCTGATGCGTTTCGCTCGCACCGTAATCGATATCGGCCAGCACCAATCGATCGGCGTTGGGATGCGGCTTCACCTCGACAATTTGCGCGATCACGATCTTGTCGCGATCCCAGACGAGTTCCGCGCCGAGCACGCCGTAGTAGTCGATATGCTCGACTTCCAACCCGGCAAGAGTCAGCCGTTGGGCCAGTTCTTCGATCGGGATGGTGATGTCCACATAGTCTTTCAGCCAACTAATGGGTACTTTCATGTGTATACACTCCAATCAAAACGCGGTATGCCGCACTTAGAATTGCTCCAAGAAACGCAAGTCATTCGCCCAGAAATAGCGAATGTCGCTGATGCCATACTTCAACATCGTGATGCGCTGCGGTCCCATGCCGAAGGCGAAGCCGCTGTAGATTGCCGGATCGTAACCGCCGTTGCGCAGCACCGTGGGATGCACCATGCCTGCACCGGCGATTTCCAGCCAGCCGGTGTGCTTGCACACCGCGCAGCCTTGGCCATTACAATTCGCACAACTTACATCGATTTCCACGCTTGGCTCGGTGAACGGGAAGTACGACGAGCGGAAGCGCGTCTGCCGTTCGGGTCCGAATATGCGCCGGTTGAACTCCGTCACCGTACCAAGCAGATCCGTCAGGCGAATGTTCTTGCCGACCGCCAGACCTTCAACCTGATGGAACTGAATTTCCTTCGAGGCGCTGATCTGTTCATAGCGATAACACATGCCGGGCAAGATCACCCGAATCGGTTGCGGGCAATATTCGCGCATGGCGTGAATCTGGCCGGGCGAAGTGTGCGTGCGCAGGATCACATTCGGCGTCGTCGTATAGAACGTGTCCCACATATCCCGTGCCGGATGATGCCTGGGAATGTTGAGCAGCTCGAAGTTGTATTCGTCGGTCTCAACATCGCGGGCGCGATAGACCTGGAAGCCCATCTCGGCCCAGATAGCATAAATCTCGCGCAGCGTCTGCGTGGCTGGATGCAGTCGACCGCGCACGATCGGCCGGCCGGGCAGCGTCACGTCGAGCGCGCCTGCCGTAAGACTGTGCTGCAACTCGGCCTTGCGCAGCGCTTCGACTTGATCCGCATAGGCTTTTTCCAACGCGACTTTCACTTCGTTGCCGCGCTTGCCGATCGCCGGGCGTTCTTCCTTCGAGAGTTTGCCCAGGTCGCCGAGGATCGTCATCAGCGGCGACTTCTTGCCAAGATGTTCCACACGCCATTGTTCGAGATCGTCCTTATTATTGACAGCCTGCAAAGCAGCAGTTGCTTTGTGTTCAATCGCATTCAGTTGATCGAGCATTGTCACCTCCGCAAGTAGTGAACAGTGAAAAGTGAGACATGCCTTGCTTTCAATCTGGAATCAGAAATCTACGATCAAAAATCGCGCTTCGTCCGCAAAGGGACGAGAGCGCGATCTCCCGTGGTACCACCCCACTTGATTGGTTTAGCCAATCCACTTTGTCGCCGACGATCATCGGCTGTCCCGTTAACGCTGGACTTGCGGAATTGGCTACTTACCTGATCACTGATCCCCGATCAACTGATCACTGGTTTCACCATTCGGCTCAGGAGCGAACTTCGACGGCTGCGATCCGATCGAGGCTTGCAGTCTAGTGACCTCGAATCCCTGTCGGAGGCGATGCCGCGTACTTTTCTCCGTCGACGCCTGTAGGTTGAATTATCCGCAAGCAAGGGGATTTGTCAAGGCGGCGGATTGGCAGCGAATGAAGGCTGTTTACAACATCATGCGAAAGCTGTATCCATGTCGCTCGAATCCCAACGAGTCATAAAATCGATGCGCCGCCTCGCGCTTGATGTGGCTCGATAGCGCCATTTTGTAACAGCCCCGTGCGCGGCAGCGCTCCATCGCAAACTGCATCAGCTGCTTACCGACACCTTGGCCCTGTCGCTTCGCACTCACGACGACATCTTCCACCACGCCTGACGGCGCGCCGAGATGAGCTAGATTATCCATAATCAACAGCGCGAACGTCCCGACGATCGTGCCATCGATTGTGGCAACGTAAACGTGATAGTCGGGGTACGTTTTCATCCGCCCAAAAGTCGCTGTGGCTTGATCGGGTGACAGCACCTGCGCATCACCAATCTCAGAATACAAGGCAAGGATCGATGGCAAATCTGACTCAGTCGCTTCACGGATTTCTATCTCAGGGTATAATTGATTCAAAGTTGACTCTTCCCAATCCGACTTTCAGGCGCAGAGGATGGATATGACAACCACAGCGACAACGGGCCTTCCGTTAGCCGAAATTAAACATTCATACATCGAACGACGTTCAGATATCGTCGGCGGCGAACCCATCATCGTCGGAACTCGCATTGCCGTGCGTTTAATCGCCGGCTGGCATCGCCTCGGTCACACCGTCGATGAAATCGTCGCAATGTACCCGCACCTCAACCACGCGCAAGTCTACGACGCGCTCTCCTACTACTACGACCACAAAGAAGAGATCGAACGTCTGCTGGCTGAAAATGACGAAGACAAAGTGAGGCGTGAAGCCAAAGAGGTGTAATGGCGACTATCAAACTATACTTCGATGAAGACGTCACCGATGCTCTGACCCGTGTCCTGCGAGCCAGAGGTTTTGATGCGCTAAGTGTGTACGCTGCCAGCCTGAAAGGCAAAACTGATCTTGAGCAACTGGAGTTCGCCGTCTCACAACACCGCGCTATTTTCACATTCAACGTGAAGCATTTTGCTGAGCTGGCAAAGCAATACTCCGCTGAGGGCAAATCGCATTACGGGATCATTGTCTCAAACCAGTTGCCGTTCAGCGAGTTACTGCATCGTGTTCTCAATCTGCTACGACTTCGCACTGCTGAAGAAATGGTTGACCGCCTCGATTGGCTTCAAAACTACAAATAAGTTTTACCTTCTTTGCCGCCTCACTTCAAACAGGATCACGCTGGCGGCCACCGCCGCATTCAACGATTCAACTTCATTGGCCAACGGAATCGACACGCGGGCCGAAGCCAATCTCGAAGCAGATTCGCTTGCGCCGCGCGCTTCACCGCCGACGATCAACGCGCTGGGCAGAGTCCAATCGACTTCGCTGTAAGGGCGTTCGCCCTCGGCCGAAGCCAGATAGATTTTCAAGTTGCGTGTTCTTTGAGCAATCAGCGCCCAATCGGCCGGCACGATCGGCAATCGAAAATGCGCCCCCGTCGCGCCGCGCACAACCTTCGGATTGTAAGCATCGACTGTTTCGGGCGAGAGCAGCACGCCATCGATGCCGGCCGCTGCCGCCGATCGCAGCAACGTGCCAAGGTTGCCCGGATCGCGCAGCGCATCGGCAATCAGGATCAAAGTTGGATTGTCAGGCAACTTGAATTGTGGAAACGCCGTAACAGCCAGGAGTCCTTGCGGCGTTTCAGTCTCGCTGCAAGATTGCAGCACCGAATCGGATACGGGGATCAATTCGATGCCCAGCGACTTCAATTGCGCCAGAGTCGCCCGGGCACGCGGCGTCAGCTGTTCGGCGCAGAAAACCCAATCGGGTTTGACGCCGGCCGCCAGCGCATCGTCGATGAGACGTGCGCCTTCGAGGACAAAGCGCCCTTCCCGGACACGCTGTTTTCGGTCGGAAAGGGCGCGTACAAATTTGACTTTGTCGTTGCTAAGACTCGTGATCACTTCAACCACCAGGACACTAAGAATTTAGCGTTTCTTCGTGACCTCTTGTCTTAGTGGTGAGTTATTCATCGATCAAGCGCGGGCTTCTTTGGCCACTTTCACCAGCTGCGCAAAACCAGACGGGTCATGCACGGCGATATCCGCCAGCACCTTACGATCGATCACGACGCTGACCAGCTTGAGGCCGGAGATGAACTTGCTATACGACAGACCACTCAAGCGAGCCGCAGCATTGATGCGCGCGATCCACAAGGCACGGAACTGTCGGGCACGGGCGCGGCGATCACGGTAGGAGTAGTACAGCGAGTGCAGCATCGCTTCATGGCCTTTTCGCCACAAACGATGACGCGTACCCTTTTGACCTTTGGTCAGCTTGAGAATGGAATTGTGTTTTCGCCGGAGATGGGGTCCGGCTTTTGAACGAGGCATTTTCTTTTCCCTTCTTTTTGATTTACCCTCGGCCCGGAGGCCTACGGGGAGGTAGATAGATGACCTTGCGAAGGTTTTGTGGCCTTCGCAAGGGTTTGATCACTTCTTCTTGAGATACGGTGCAAGCCGCTTGACACGCCGCTTGAGAGCCTTGACCTCAACCGTCTTGAGTTCCAACATGCCGGCCTTGGTGCGCGCGGACTTGCGGCGGCGCAGGTGGCTCTTGCCCAGCCGGGTGCGGCGCAACTGGCCGCTGCCGCTCAGGCGAAAGCGCTTACTCGTTGCTTTGTGAGTCTTTATCTTGGGCACTGGTCGTTTCCTTCTTTGGTGTAGTCTTCTTGGACTTGCCAGACGGCGCAAGCACCATCAACATTGTGCGACCTTCCATGTTGGGATACTGCTCGATGATGGCAATATCGGCCAGTTCGGTCGCAACACTGTCGAGATCTTCTCGCGCCAGTTCCGGGTAGGCAATCTCGCGTCCACGAAAACGCACGCGCACTTTCACCTTCATGCCATCTTCCAGCCATTTGCGCGCGTCGCGCACTTTGAAACCGCGATGGTGCGGATCGGTCTTGGGACGCAGCTGAATCTCTTTGACTTCGATAACTTTCTGCGCCTTCCTGGCTTCGCGTTCCTTTTTGTGCTGCTCGTACAGGAACTTGCCGAAGTCCATGATCTGGGCCACAGGCGGATCAGCCTGCGGCGAAATTTCCACCAGATCGAGCTGCGCTTCACGCGCCAGCCGGAGCGCTTCTTGAATCGGCACGATGCCGATATGCTGGCGATCGGCTCCGATCAGCCGGACTTCCTTTACCCGAATTCCTTCGTTAAGACGATGGTCTTTAGCGCCGATGTGACTTTGTCCTTTTAAGAGTTATTGAAGCCGCCCGGCGAACCTGCACCGGGCGGCTACTGCGCAAAATCATAACACAACCAACTTGATTCGTCAACAGCCGGATAAACCTTGCGAGGGTTGTGCTCAAGGAACGTCGATCTATGTCGAAACCCTCGCAAGGGTCTATTCTTTCTTATCGATGGTCTCGCGCGCCAACTGAATGAACTCAGCCAGCGGCTTGGCCTTGAGGTCCTCGCCCGTCCGCAATCGAACGGCGACCGCGCCTGCCTCCTGCTCTTTATCGCCGATGACGAGCATATACGGAATCTTCTGCAGTTGCGCGTGACGGATCTTGGCCTGCATGCGTTCGCTCGATTCATCGACTTCCGAGCGAATGCCGGCGTCTTTGAGTTTTTGCTGAACATCCCGGGCGTAGGCCACATGCCGATCAGCGATCGGGATGACCATCGCTTGCACGGGCGACAACCACACCGGGAACGCACCTGCGAAGTGCTCGATCAGCACGGCGAGGAAGCGCTCCGTCGATCCGGTAACGGCCCGATGCAGCACGACCGGCGTATGCGTCTGACCGTCCTCGCCCATGTACTCACAGCCAAGACGCGCAGGCTGAATGAAATCAACCTGGATCGTCGACAACTGCCACTCGCGGCCTAACACGTCCTTCGCCAGGAAGTCCGCCTTGGGGCCATAGAATGCGGCTTCGCCTTCGACGGCTTCATAGGCGACGTGATTCGCATCGAGCGCGGACTTCAATGCCGCCGTAGCCTGAGTCCACTTCTCATCGTCTTGAACGTACTTGCCTTCTGTTCCGCGCAGCGACAGGCGCATCCGATAGTCCGTAAACTTGTACGTGCCCAGCACTTCCTGGATCAGTTTAAGCGCAAGCGTGAACTCCGCCTCGATTTGCTCCGGCAGGCAGAAAATGTGGCAGTCATCCTGCGTCAGCGCGCGCACCCGCGCCAGGCCGGACAATTCACCGCGCTTTTCGTAGCGATACAGCGTGGCGAATTCGGAGAAACGCAGCGGCAGTTCGCGATACGAATGCACGCCCATTTCGTTATACAGCGTCATGTGGCTGGGGCAATTCATCGGCTTGAGCCGCAGCGTGATGTCTTCATCCACCATCGGCGGAAACATCACGTCACGGTAATTGTCGTAGTGACCCGATCGCCGATACAGGTCTTCCTTCACCATGTGCCCCGTCCACACGTGCTGGTAGCCATACCGCGTCTGCGTCTCGCGGACATACTCTTCCATCAAATGGCGGACCATCTCGCCTTTTGGCGCAAACAGCGGCAAGCCCGGACCGACATCGTCGCTGAAGTAAAACAGACCAAGTTCTTTGCCCAACTTGCGATGATCGCGCTTGCGAGCTTCTTCCAGCCGATCGAGATGGGCTTTCAGATCATCCGGCTTTTCCCAGGCGGTGCCGTAAATGCGCTGCAGCATCTTGTTCTTTTCGTCGCCGCGCCAGTACGCACCCGCGATGTTGAGCAGCTTGAGCGCGCCGGGATTGAGTTTGCCCGTGCTTTCGACGTGCGGGCCACGGCACAGATCGACGAACGGGCCATCGCGATAAAACGAGATGACGGGCTTCTCCTTCAACAGATTGCCGTATTCGTCCAGGCCGCCCTTCTCCAGCCCTTCGATCAATTCGATCTTGTAGGGTTGATCGGCGAACTGCTGCCTGGCTTGTTCGGCGCTGACTTCCTCACGCACGAACGGCTGATTCGCGCCGATGATCTGGCGCATCCGCTTCTCGATCGCCTCAAGATCTTCCGGCGTCAGACTGCGCGGCAGTTCGAAGTCGTAGTAGAAGCCGTTCTCGATCGGCGGCCCGATGGCGATGCGCGCCTCGCCGGGGAACATTTCCATCACCGCCTGGGCCATGATGTGCGCCGCCGAGTGACGGATCTGGTAGAGTTTAGAATCTTCGTAACGTTCCATTTCGACCTCCAGAGTACACAAGGGATAACTTGTCTACTTGCCTACTTCTCTACTTTCCAAACAAATTCTGCATCACTTCAATCGATTCGATCAACGTCGGCCGATCGACGGTGAAGGCAAAGCGCACGTAGTTCTCGCCCGACGGGCCGAAAGCGATGCCGGGCGAAGTGCCGACGCCGACCTGGTCGATCAGATAGTTGGTCATCGCCCACGAATCGCGCTTGCCCTGATAGCCCGGCCACTGATCCGAAATTTTAGACCACACGTAGAAGGCGCCCTGCGGCCGGAATGAATCAAAAGCCTTGATCGACTTGAGACCGTCGAAGAAAAGATTGCGGCGCGCTTCGAGCTCGGTCATCATTTCTTTCACCGCATCTTGCGGGCCGGTCAACGCCGCTACTCCGCCCCATTGCGTGATCGACGGCACGCCGTTCGTCGTCAGGCGCAGCAACTTGCGGCAGCGATCGACGATCACGTCATCGTTCGTCGCCATGTAACCGAGGCGCAGGCCCGTCATCGCGTACGTCTTCGAGAACGTGAAGCAAGTGATGGTGCGGTCAGCCATGCCCGGCAGCGAGCCGATACTGACGTGCTTCAGACCGTCAAAGATCACATGCTCATACGCTTCGTCGCTGACCACCGCCAGGTTGTGTCGAACCGCGATGTCGGCAATCTGACGCAGCGTCGCTTCGGACAGCACCACGCCGATCGGGTTGTGCGGCGTATTGAGATAGATCGCTTTGGTGCGCGGCGTGATGGCTTTTTCGATTTCGACCGGATCATACAAAAAGTCTTGATCGGGCCGCAACACGATCGGCACCGGCACGCCGCCCGGCCGCTTGATGAGTTCCGCGATTTCGCTCCACATCGGATCGGGCAAGATCACTTCGTCGCCCGGATCAAGCAGCGCGGCGAAGGTCATGTATAGGCCGTGCATCCCGCCGATGGTGACCAGCACATGTTCGTCATCCTTGACCAGCAGATGGTTCTCCGTCTGCATCTTCTTGAGCATTGCCGCCCGCAGCTGCGGCAGTCCGGTTGAAGGCGGGTAATGCGTCTTGCCGGATTCCATCGCGTCGTTAATGGCCTTGCGAATATTCGCCGGTGTGTTGAACGACGTATCCCCGACTTCGAGCCGGTACACTTTGCGGCCCGACGCCTGCTGAGCCATCATCTTGTCACGCACGATCACCAGCGCGCCCAACGTAATCTTGTCGATAATATGCTCTGCCATGTTGATATTCTCCTCCCTGAGATTATCGGTTAAACCAGGTTTCTCCACAAAAAAAGAACGCCTCTCAATCCACACTGGGACGAGAGGCGCGCTCGCGGTTCCACCCAAATTCGATTGACTTTAGTCAATCGCACTCTGCGCGATAACGGGCTGACCCGGAATCACTTAATCATGTAGTTGCCGACTCAAAAGTCGGTGGTTACATTTTCTGCAATTCACATGTGGTAGTTCACTACCACGAGCGGGGGGTTTTCATCGGTTTGGCTGCAAAGAAGGCTCTCAGTCGGTGGCCCTCATTCCCTGTCGCGCTTGGACCGTTTACTCGTCCCGCTCAACGTGTTGGCGTATTGAATTAAGGAGATTATAGCCACTTTAGCGGCGCTGTCAACCATTAGACCGAGCGATATATGCGATCAACCTGCCAGCGTGCCTTCGGCCAGCGCCGTCAATCGATCACGATCGAGGATAACAATGTAACCGCCCGGTTCAGTCCGTACCACCCCCTCTTTGCGGAACTTGCTCATGATGCGGATGGCGGTTTCGATCGTCATACCGGTCATATCGGCCAGGTCTCGGCGCGAGAGCGGCATGTTGATGCGTGTGCCGGCGCCAGTGGGCGTGCCGATCTTGTCGGCGAGTTTGAGCAGGATGTGCGCCAGGCGCGTATCGACGTGTTCGGTCGACAGCGCACGCATATTCATGGCCGCGCGCAACCGTTCGCCCAACAGATTGATGATGCGCAATGAAACAGCGGGAAACTGATGCAGGAGTTGAATGAAGGCGTCACGCTCAAGGCTGAGGGTCGTGGCATCCGTCATCGCCACCGCCGTAGCCGGATGGATGGGAAACAAGATGCCCGCCCCGCCGAACATCTCCCCCGGCATGATCACTTCCAACAGGTTCTCTTGACCTTCGGCGGTGTATTTGATGATCTTGATCTGGCCATCCTGGACAACCCACAATCGATCGGCGGGATCGCCTTCGACGAACAGGGCAGTGTTCTGGGAAAAAGAGCTGAACCTGAATTTCTCGGCAAACGAGGCAAGCTGCTCGACAGACAATGACGCAAACAACGGTACGTGCTGGAGAGTGGCAAGTCGGTCGGACATAGAACATCAAATGCATAGTGCAAAATGCTAAATGCAGAAGGACGTGGTGACTGGCGCCGCATCCTTCTGCATGATGCACTTAGCATTTGCAATTGGCTTATCTTCCCCGCAGGCGGATGCGCGCATCGCGGCAGTGCAGGCATTCCAGCCCGGCGTATTCGCGTCCACAGGTACGGCAAGTGTGTGCTTCCAGCGGTCGCTCGTCACTGAGCGAAGCCGCGATCAAGACCACCTCCTGCCCGTCAAACTGCTTCAGCCAGTTGTCGATGTCATCGCCCATCACGGTCCAGTGCCCTTCGACTTTCCTCAAGACGCCGCGTTTAACACTGGCATCCAACTCGTAAGCGGCGGTCGCCATTTCCAGTACGCTTGCTTTACGCAGGGACATCCGTCTCCTCCTGTAGCGGCACGTCGCTGACCAGTGCCGACTTGTCTTTCTGAATTCGGAAATGATCGAAGTCGCGAGCGACGACCGTCTCTGGAAAAATCGATCGCGCCTCGGCCAGGACTTCTTTCTCCGAGTAACGCCGCGAGATGTGCGTCAAGATCAACTGCCGTACATTGGCCTCGCGGGCCAGCCGCGCACCCTGGGCGGCCGTCAAATGGCCATAGGCTTTGGCCAGATCAGCTTCGACTTCAAGGTAAGTCGATTCAATCACCAACGCGTCAGCATCGCGCACGATGTCAAGCAAGTTGTCAGTGCGGCCCGCATCGCCGACCACGGCCAACACTGCGCCGGGCACGATCGGCCCCAGCACCTCAGCGGGTTCGATCACACGGCCATCGGCCAGCGTGATCGCCTGACCCATCACCAAATGTTTGCGCTCCGGCCCGAACGGCACGCCCAGCGTCTCGGCCCGATCGGCCAGAAACGGTCGATGCGATTTCTCGCGGAACAGATAACCGAAGTTGCCCGGGCCGCGATGCGTGACCGAAAACGCCGAGAGTTCAAACGAATCGTCCTCAAACAACTTGCCGGGCTGAAGCTCGTTATAGTTGATCTGGGCTGGAACGTGCGCGTCACGCAAGACCACTTTGTTGATCAAATCGGCGACCCGCTCCAGCGCCGATCGTCCGCCATACAGATCGAGATGATCGAACGTTTCCCAGCGAATCAACGTGCTGAGCAGCCCGGCCAGTCCCAGGATGTGATCGAGGTGGCCGTGCGTCAGCAGGATTTTGTCGAGCCGCTTGAAGCCGAGGCCGCTCTTGAGAATCTGGCGCTGCGTGCCTTCGCCGCAATCGATCATGAAACGCTGCTCGTTGTGCAGCACGATCTG
>JADGQE010000439.1 GCA_017882055.1 Thermoflexales bacterium | reverse complement strand
GCTGCCCGGAGAGCTGAATCGTCTATGGGTTTGGGCGTTTCAGTCGGTCTTGGCGCCAAGGTCGGTGTCGGTTCAAGGGTGGCGGTTCGGCGCAGCGGCTCCCTCGTCGCGATGACGGCGGTGGGATCAGGGGTGGCGCTTGCGGGAGCGGTGGCAATCCTCGCGATCTGGGTTGTTGGCTGCGGCGTGACGGAGGGTGTCGGCGTCTCTGTGACGGCGCTGCCACGGCACTGAACCAACGTCAGCGTGCTGAGGATAATCAACACAGATTTGCGGATACTCATGGTCTCCTCCTCGATACCGCCACATGAATTATAGCGCTAGATTGACTGCGAACACGTCTGTAGGGAATTCGCCAGCAGTATCTTTACAACCCACCATTCGCTGGAATCGTACAGGTAGTGGTTTGTAATGGCGTCAATCGCTACTGGTGGTGGGTGTAAAAATGGTCTACGTTTTCTCGACCAGCATAGGTGGCGGTCAACGAGTCGCCATACCACCACCAGTGGATTTTCAGCGAATGGTGGGTTCAAATGCGCACTTGCACTATAATGATAGAATGTAATGACTCAAGCGTCAAGATGCAATCTCTGGTGATTATACACAAATGCTCAAGTCGGCGTCTCGCCGACGATCCGCGACGCCTAACGGGCCACCCACGCTCCGGCGGAGCGTGGGACATGGCCGGACGCGGATCAAGAGCAAGAACCGAGATGTGTATAATCACCAGGCAATCTACTCTCGATATCAGCACCGGAAAAAGGAGACTCGAACCATGGAATATCGTGAATTGGGACGAACGGGTTGGAAAGTATCGACGATTAGTTTCGGGACGTGGGCGATTGGCAGCGCCTGGGGAGCGGTCGATCAACGCGAGTCGCTGGCAGCGCTGCACCGCGCGATCGATCTCGGCGTCAACTTCATCGACACGGCGGATGTGTATGGCAGCGAGCCGCTGGTTGCACAGCTGCGCCGTGAGCGCAAGGAGCAGATCATCGTTGCGACCAAAGCCGGCCGGCGTTTGAATCCGCACGTATCGGCGGGCTACAACCGTGCGAACTTGACGCACTTTGTCGAAGATAGTTTGCGGAATCTACAGACCGATGCGCTCGATCTGCTGCAGCTCCACTGCCCGCCGACTGAAGTCTACTATCAGCCGGAAGTCTTTGGCGTGCTCGACGATCTGGTGCAGCAGGGCAAACTGCGTTATTACGGCGTCAGTGTCGAGAAGGTCGAGGAAGCATTGAAAGCGATCGAATATCCGAATGTCCAATCGGTGCAGATCATCTTCAACATTTTCCGGCAGCGCCCGGCCAGCCTGTTCTTTGCCGAAGCGCAGCGCCGCAAAGTGGGCATCCTTGCACGGGTGCCGTTGTCTTCCGGCTTGCTCACGGGCAAGATGACGCGTGATTCAAAGTTTAGCGGCGACGATCACCGCCAGTTCAACCGGCACGGCGAGTCGTTTGATCGCGGCGAGACTTTCTCGGGTGTTGACTTTGAGACGGGCTTGCAGGCAGTCGAGGAACTGCGTCCGCTGGTGCCGGCCGGCACGACGATGGCGCAGTTTGCGTTACGCTGGATCTTGATGTTCGACGCAGTAACCTGTGCGATCCCGGGCGCGAAGCGCCCCTCGCAGGCCGAGGACAATATTCACGCGGCCGACTTGCCCGCATTCTCCGAGGCGACGATGGGCAAGGTGCGCGAGATTTACGATCGCCGCGTGCGCGAACTGGTGCATCACTACTGGTAGAGGTCAGCCTTTGCTCAAGAGTTCGCTGACGTAAGAGTCGAACTTCTCGGCGGCGCAGGCATCGATGTAACGCAGGATCTCTTCGCCGTCGAGCGGATAGTTAGGGTAGCACGAAGTGGGCCACGCGCCGCGTGGGGCATGAACGACGGCCGTCACGCTGATGCCCGAAAGTTGGATCGGTGCGTCGAGTTCATCAACGATTTCTTCGGCTGTCACGATCACGCGTTGGCCCACCAGGGATAGTTCCTGATCGACCGCGAGGTTGCCGCTCAAGCGGGCGTTGCCAAATCGATCGGCGATGGGCGCGTGGATGATCGCCACGTCGCACGTCAACGCGGGAAAGGCGACGACGGGCTTGCCTGTGTAAGGATCGTCGATCACCTTCACATCAGGTCGGACCTTCAGCATATCCGTACCGATCCAGCCTTGCCCTGGCATGAAACCCACGCCGGCCAGTGTGGCCCGTAAACCAAAAGCCAGACTCGCTTCTGATTCCTCGATCAAGTGCAAGTCACCGCGGGTTGCTAAAGCCGTAAACATCGGCGCGAGGCCAAACGCTTCCAGGCCGCAGTAGCAAGTGCGGATCGTTTTGACGCGCCTGGCCCCGATCAAGAGATCGCTTTCGTAGGAAGCCGTAAAACACAGCAAGGTCAAGTCACGCGCGTCGGTCTTGAGCAGTTCACGCACGAAGGCCACCGGGCGTCGATAGAGGTTCATGCCGCCCAGCGAGAGAATGTCGCCGCTTTTCACCAGCGCGGCGGCTTTGGCCAAACTCACGGTCTTGTCAATCATATCAATTCCTAAGGCATAATGCAGAATGCTTAATGTCGCAGCGTGCTTACGGCCTTGCGCATTATGCATTATGCATTAAGCATTTCTCCACTGCGTCTTTCACGCCGAGGATATCGTGCACGCAGTAATCCACTTCGTCGCAATCACCGCTGTCCACCAGGATGGTCGTCATGCCCAGCGCTTTGGCGGGCCGCAGGTTGCGAGCCGAGTCTTCGATCAGGATGCATTCGTCGCCGCCGGCTTGAAGTAAATCGAGAATGCACTGGTAGGCGCGCGGATCGGGCTTGCTGACGAAATCGACCGATCGCACGTCGATGATGGTCGAGAACTGATCGGCGACACCGAGCGTGGCTAACACCTTCTGCGCATGCTCGATCGTCGAGTTGGTGAAGATCACTTTGGTCAACGGGATCGATCGGAGCATATCGCCCAGCGCCGGATTCGGACCGATGTAGTTCGATAACGGAATATCGTGGACGAAGTGTAGGTAATCTTCCGGATCGATGTCGGGCCGCTCGACGATCAAGCCGCGCAACGTGGTGCCGTACTGTTGATAGTAATGCTGCTTCAGTTCCCTGGCCGGGTCTTCCGGCAGGCTCAGGCGCTCGATCAGGTAACGCGAGATGCGCACGCCGATCTCTTGCATGAGTCCGGCCTGGCGCGGGTACAGCGTCTCGTCGAGATCGAAGATGAGGTATTTGATCATGAGGCGTGTAGT
>JADGQE010000089.1 GCA_017882055.1 Thermoflexales bacterium | reverse complement strand
TGAGCCTTTTTCCGTGCGGCAATTTCTTTCCCGGTTGGGTTTTGAGGTGGCGGCGCTTCAAAATGCCCTGCCCGGCGATGATGAATCTTCATCCGGTTATCTGGCAGGTTGCTTATTTGAAGCATAACCGACTTCAGAGGTGCGCGATTGGATAGCGCTGTTGCATTGATGTCTGCTACCTGCATCCTCACAGATTGAGGAACAGCCTGATTGTGAGGATACAGGTTCTGAAAAGTCGGGGCGGTGGGACTTGAACCCACGACCCCACGGTCCCAAACCGTGTGCGCTACCGAACTGCGCTACGCCCCGAACGAGTTTGATTGTACCTTGTCGATCCGCTTCGGTCAAGCGCTTAGCTTCTGGTGATTATTCACATCTCGGTTTTGGCTCTCGATCCGCGTCCTCGCGGACCGTCGGCGGGACGCCGACTTGAGCACCTGTGAATAATCACCAGCTTACCGCGCCGTATTGCCGCCGTCGACCATCAAGGTAGCGCCGGTCATAAAGGCTGAGTCATCACTAGCCAGAAACAACACCGATCGAGCGATCTCTTCAACCGTGCCCACTCGTCCGATAGGTAACGCCTCACCCATCGCTGCCAATTTATCCTCAAAGCTCATCGGCCGATCAGACCATTTGTCGTTTCGCCAGCGCTCGACGAGCGTATCACCCGGGCAAATCGCATTAACGCGAATGTGATCGCGTGCGACCTCAAGCGCGACTGATTTCGTCAGCAGCACGACCGCGCCTTTGCTGGCGCTGTAAGCCGTATAGCCCGGCCCGCCGACGATGCCCCAATCCGAAGCATTGTTGACGATCACGCCCCCGCCCTGCGCCCGCATGATCGGCAGTATCAACTTCGTCATCAAGTACGTGCCTTTCACATTCACGTCGAACGTGCGCGCCCACTCTTCTTCACTCGTCTCCTCCAATGTTCCCTGAGTGACGATACCCGCGTTGTTGAAGAGGAGGTCGATGCGTCCGTAAGCCGCCAGCGTTTCGTCGATCGAGCGGCGGCAATCTTCCACCCGATTGACTTCGGCGGCGATGAAGATCGCCTCACCGCCCAACGATCTGATCTCGCTCGCTATCTTTTCACCCGGTTCGCGTCGCCGGCCGGTGAACGCAATTTTCGCGCCTTCACGCGCAAACAAGCGCGTCGTGGCTTCACCGATGCCGGACGTGCCGCCGGTAATCAAGGCCACTTTGTTTGCTAATCGATGCGCCATATTCAATCCGAGAAATAATACCACGGAAAACACGGAGTTCACGGAGTTTTCTTAACTTCTCTGTGTTCTGCCCATGTCTGACGCTCCACTGGAGCATCAGTGGGCCGCCAGGCGCGGTGTTCTGCCCATGTCCTCAGCCCCCAGGGCTGAGGTGGGCCGCCAGGCGCCGTGGTTTGCTTTTAGTGCGTCACCGCGTCCAGCGCCGCCGCGAAAATCTTGAGCGCTTCATCGATCTCGGCTTCGCTCACCACCAACGGCGGAATCCAGCGAATGACGTTGTCGTAGGTGCCAGCGGTCAAGAGCATCAGGCCGCGCTCAAAAGCGGCTTTAACGACGGCCTTCGACGTATCCGTATCCGGCTCACCGCGCTGCGCAGTGGTGAACTCGGTCGCCACCATCAAACCGAGGCCGCGCACATCACCGATCGATGGAAATTCCTGCTGCAACTTCAGCAAGCCCGTCAACAACTGGGCACCGCGCGCCAATGCATTCTCAACCAGATGCTCTTCCTTCAACACTTGAATCGTCGCAACGGCCGCCGCGCAAGCTACTGCGTTGCCGCCGTAGGTTCCGCCATGCGAACCGGGTGTCCATTTGGCCATCAAATCTTTGCGTGTGACCAACGCGCTGAGCGGCATTCCAGAAGCAATGCCTTTGGCCGTGATCAACACATCGGGCTGCACGCCGAAGTGTTCCAGCGCGAAGAACTTACCGGTGCGGCCCATGCCGCTCTGCACTTCATCGGCGACCAGCAAGATGCCATGCTGATCGCACAGCGCGCGCAGTTCCTGCATGAACTCCAGCGGCGGCACGACATAGCCGCCTTCACCCAGCACCGGCTCGATGACCATGCAGGCTGTTTCATCGGGCGCGGTTTGACTCTTGAGCAACCGCTTCAATTCGTGGAGGCAGTAATCCGTAGTCTCGGCATCATCCAACTTGAGTTGATAAGCGTACGGATAGGGTGCGACGAAAACACCCGCGACCAGCGGCTGATAACCGGCTCGATAGCCTGTCTTGCTGGTCGTCATCGTCATCGTCAAGTGGGTGCGTCCATGAAACGATCCACTAAAGACGATCACATTCTGGCGCCTGGTGACCTGTTTCGCCAGCTTGACTGCCGCTTCGACGATCTCCGCACCGCTGTTGCTGAAGAAATAGCGATCGAGATCGGGCCACGGCACAATCGTCATCAGTTCGTCGACCAACTCCAGCATCGGCTGATGATAGACGATATTGGCCTGACCGTGAATCAACCTGGCGGCTTGATCTTGAATCGCTTTGACGACTCTGGGATGCGCATGACCGGTACTCGTCACGCCGATGCCGGAAGTGAAGTCGATATACCTGCGGCCTGAAGTATCGATCAGATAGATACCTTCGCCGTGATCGACCATCACGTTGAATGCGCGGCCCCAGACGGTGGCAACATGATCAAGTGTAGACATGATCGCTCCTTGAGTTATAAAAAGGGGTTAGAGGTTGCCCCCTAACCCCAATACTGTTTAGTTAGCGGGCCGGGCTCCCACGCCCGGCGGCATGGGAGCCGCCTCCGCTGTCTTATCTAGACAGCATTGCCCCTAACCCCTTCCTGGTGTGGAAAGCGTTGAACTACTTGCTCTTGATTTCAGTCCAAATCTTATCATACAGCGGCGTAACGTCAGGCAGGTCCTCGACGCGATGACCGGATTTGACGGCATCCGGCGGCGGATTCGTGACAGTCGAATTAATGTAGGTTTGATACAAATCGGCCGGAGTCACATTGTCGCCGTTTTGATCCTGAATCTGAAGCTGGCTAGCCTTGGCCCACTCCAGCGCGGCTTTGTTCGGGTTCGTGTAGGGGAAGTCGCGCAGCATCAGCCAGAATAGATCGGGCTGCATGGAGTAGTTGATCCAGGCATAAGCCGCATCGGGATGGGGCGCATCCGCCGGCATAACATAGTTGTCCTGCCACACGATCGCTCCTTCCGTGGGATAGACAAACTTGATGGCCGGATTTTCACGATTCGCCAGGAATGCATCGCCCGTCCACGTAATGCCCAGATCGACATCGCCGGCAATCAGCGCGGTTTTGGGGCTGTCGCTGTCGAACAACTTGATGCCCCTGGCCAGTTCAGCCAGCTTAGCCCTGGCGGCTTCCAGCTGTTTAGGATCTCGGCTGTTGACATCGTAGCCCAGGATCAGCAGCGTCGCGCCAATCACCGCGCGCGAGTCGTCCAGCGAGATCATCCGATCGGCTTTGATGTAGTCCGGATTCCACAGATCGGCCCACGAAGTCGGCGGAGTTTTGATCTTGTCGGCATTGTAGACAATCGCATCAATGCCGGCTTCATAAGGAACCGAGTAGTCGTTGCCGGGATCGAACGACAAGTTGAGGTAGGTCGGATCGAAGTACGGCATGACCGCGAGTTTAGTCTTATCGAGCTTCTGCAGCTTATTCTGGCGCAGCAATGGGCTGATGGCATAATCCGTTGGCTGCACCAGATCGAAGTTGGTGCTGCCCGCCATCATCACGGCCAGCATCTCTTCATTGGCCGAATACTCTTTGCGGTTGACTTTGATGCCATAGACCGCTTCGAAGCAATCGATAATGTCCTGCGGGATATACTCAGTCCAGACAAGCAGATTGAGATCACTGGCGGTCACCGCCATCTTTGGCTGCGGTTCAGGACAGGCAAAGCCGGAAGCGGTCGTCTTGCCGCTCGGCTTTGATGTGAACGCCGCCGGTACCGAGGTGGCCGTTGCAGTCGGTGCCGCAGTGGTCGGGCTTGCTTCAGGAGCCTTCGTCGGTGCGTCAGTCGCCCTGGGCACGTCGGTCGGCTTAGGCGCAACGGTCGGCTGGACAGTTGACGTGGGCGCGACCGTCGGAGCCGGTGTCACAGCAGGCGCACAGGCAGCCAACAACAGACTGCCGGCCACCAGCGCCGTCAATCCCTTCCAGATGATACGCTTTCCTTTGAACATTCTTCTCCTCCTCAAGAGAATTGGATTTTCGCTTATCGCATGTCGCTGATGGCATATCGTTGATGATTCCTCGCGTATGAGGCCATAAGCAATAGGCAATGTGCAACATGCGATGTGCGATATGAGATTGGCAATAAGCCATCATGCGGCTCGACGTTGCAACCGCCGCGAAACGATCAACGCGATCAAGACCACCATGATCCAGACCGTGGACAGCGCATTGACCTCCGGCGTAATCGTGCGGCGCAGCAAGCCATAGACGTAGATCGGCAGCGTCGTCGAACCCGGCCCGTTGGTAAAAAAGGTGATGATGAAATCGTCGAGCGACAGCGTAAAAGCCAGCATGGCGCCCGACAACACGCCGGGCATAATCATCGGCAGCGTGACACGCCGGAAGGTGGTCCACTCGTTCGCGCCCAGATCCATCGCGGCCTCTTCCACACTCTTGTCAAAGCTGTGCAGGCGCGCCCGCACCGTCAACACGACAAACGGCACGCTGAACGCAATATGCGACACGATCACGGTGCCAAGGCCCAGGCCCAGGCGTTGATCGCCGGCCAACTGCATGGCATTATTCAGCCCGTTGAAGATGCCGTTGAAGAGCACGAGGAGACTGATGCCCATGACGATTTCAGGAATGACGATGGGAATATACAGTGACACTTCCGAGAAAGACTTCAGCCGGAAAGTGTAGCGCTGCAGCCCAAGCGCCGCCATCGTGCCGATGATGGTCGAGAGGATCGTCGACGTAATGGCGATCGTGAGCGTATTGCCCGCGGCGTCGATCGCATCGCTGTTGTTCGTGAGCGCACAGAACCAGTAAAACACGCCGCAGGGTTCTTTGTTGACGACGCTTTCAAAGACCACGTTCTGCCGCGACGAATTGAAGGCGAAGAGGATCAGCACGACGATCGGCGCATACAGGAAAATGTAGACGCCAAACGTAAAGAGGGTCAGCCACGGCGAGCGTCGATTGCTCATCCGACTATGACCTCCTCGCCGAAGCCGAATTTGCGAGTGTAGAAGATCATCACGATCAAGGTCATAACCATTAAGAGGATCGAGGCTGCCGAACCAAAGGTGGGATCACGCGCGCTGAGGAACTGACTCTGGATCAAGTTGCCGATCAGCACAAACTGCTTGCCGCCCAAAATGTCGGACACGACGAAAGTGCCCATCACCGGCACAAACACCAGGATCGTCCCGGCCACCACGCCCGGCATCGACAGCGGCAGCGTCACCCGCAAGAATGTTCGCAGCGAATTCGCGCCGAGATCGGCCGAGGCTTCGTACAGCGAGGGATCGATCTTTTCGAGCGAAGTATACATGGGCAAAATCATGAACGGCAGAAATTCGTAGATCATGCCGATCAGCACCGCGCCGGGCGTGTACAGAATATCGAACGCCCGCAGAATACGAATCCACGCATACACGCGGATGACAAAGTTCGTCCACAGTGGAATGAGAATGAGGAACAGCAAGGTGCTGCGTCGTTTGATCGGCGCGCGCGCCACGAAATAAGCCAGCGGATAGCCCATCACGATCACCAGCGCCGTCGTTTCAATCGCGATGAGCACCGAACGCCACAGGATCTGAACGTACAACGGATCGAAGCAGGTCCTGGCCTCGCTGCCGATGATCATCTGCCATGCGCCGTTGAGATAGTCACCGAGATTTTGGCAGGTGTCTGTCGTGCCCGTCAGGCGCACGTAATTGTCGAATGAGAACCCGTAGATGACATTGCCATCCGGATCGCGCTGACCAAACGAGGTAATGACCACGAGAATCAGTGGAATGATCAGCAGTGCGATCATCCACAACAAGGCCGGCGAAACCAGCAGCGTGCCTTGCAGCGACTTGTGTTCGCGCAATCGCTTCAACATGAAATAATCCCCGTCTTTGGGTGGGATGAGATAATCCCCATCTTTGCCCACACTTGCACCCACTGCGTGGTTGCAGTGCGGTGTGTCCGGTTCTCCACTGGAAAACCGGCGTCTGACGGGCCACCGCCGCAACGCGGCGGGTATGGCCTGGGCCGCTGGGCGTGGTGGGATGGAATAATCCCTTCTTCCGGTGCGCGAAGTGTAGCGATCACGCCGTCAGCACCCGCGCCGCTTCGGCGGCAAAACTCACCTTCACTTCAGCGCCTTCGGACGCCAACGGTCGCGAACCGGGCGTGTTGTTCTGCTCACGGACACGCACCAGCTGATCGCCGGCCAGGCGAATGCCATAGTGCGTATCCGTGCCAATGTACACGATACTCACCACTCGGCCCTGAAATTCATTATCCATTTTTGCCGAGGAATCAATATTCATCTTCTCGGGTCGAACGGCCACGCTGATTTCTGTGCCGGCCGCGATCGATTGCTCGCAGCGGGCGTGCACCGTCAGTCCGCCGTCAAGCCCCACCGTGGCCGATCGGCCGGCCTGTGCCTGAATGATGCCCTTGATGAAATTCATCTCGCCGATGAAGTCGGCCACAAAGCGGCAGTTGGGCGTCTCGTAAATGTCGCTGGAATTACCCACTTGCAGGACTTTGCCCCGATTCATCACCGCGATCCGATCGGACATCGTCAGCGCTTCCTCCTGATCGTGTGTCACATAAATGAAGGTGATGCCGACTTCGCGTTGAAGCGTCTTCAGTTCCAGCTGCATTTCCTTGCGGAGTTTAAGATCGAGCGCGCCGAGCGGCTCGTCAAGCAGCAGCACCGCCGGCCGATTGACCAGTGCCCGCGCCAGGGCGACACGCTGTTGCTGTCCACCCGACAGCTGCCTGGGCTTGCGCTTGTCATAGCCCGGCAAGCGCACCATCGCCAGGGCCTCTTGGACACGCGGCCCAATCTCAGCCTTAGGCACGCCTTTCATCTCAAGACCAAACGCCACGTTCTGGCCGATCGTCATGTGAGGAAAGAGCGCGTAGTTTTGGAAAACCGTGTTCACGGGGCGTTGAAACGGAGGCGTGCGGCCCATGGGCTTGCCTTGAATGAGAACGTCGCCCGAGGTGGGCAACTCAAAGCCTGCAATCATCCGCAGCGAGGTCGTTTTGCCGCAGCCCGACGGGCCGAGCAAGGAGAAAAATTCGCCGTCATGAATCTGGAGTGATACATGATTGACCGCCGCAACGACTTCGCGGATTTGTTCTGAATCCGAAAATTCCTTGACCACATCTCGCAACTCAACGGCAAGTTCGCCCATTGATCCTCCGGGCTTTCAAAAAATAAGGCCGGTTATATCACGCAGAAATCCGGTTGTCAATACATTCACGCCTGGTGATTATACACATCTCGGTTTTCGCTCTCGATCCGCGTCCTCGCGGATCGTCGGCGGGACGCCGACTTGAGCACTTGTGTATAATCACCCGGCTCATCGCCTTGCATGGATGCACCTTGCTTCACCGACAAGCAAGCGTCCGCATCGCCAGAAACCTGCCGGATCCGACATTACTTCCTGGTCGCTTCTTCCGTCATGCCGATCAACGGCTTCAGCATGTTGGTGAATTCCAGCGGGAAGATGAACTTGGTCGAGGCGCCGGTCCCAATCGTCTTGAGCGCTTCAAAGTATTGGAGCGTCATCGTCTTGGAATCGATCGTCTTGGCGATCTCGAAGATCTTTTCAAGCGCCACGGCAAAGCCTTCGGCTTTTAGCGCCTGCGAAGCTCGCTGACCTTCCGCTTCAAGGATCGCCGCTTGCTTGTTGCCTTCGGCGGCGAGGATCGCCGCCTGCTTCTGACCTTCGGCCACCGTCACAGCGGCTTCGCGCGTACCGAGCGCTTCGGTCACGACCGCGCGGCGGCTGCGCTCGGCGCTCATCTGGCGCGTCATCGCGTCCTGCACTTCACGCGGCGGGACGATCTCGCGGATTTCGACCGTGGTCACTTTCACACCCCAACGCTCGGTCACTTCGTCGAGCTTGGTGCGCAGCACTTCATTGATGCGCTCGCGTTTAGCCAGCACATCGTCGAGTGGGATGTCGCCGATGACGGCGCGCAGCGTCGTCGTCGCAATACCGAGCGCGGCCTGCCGGAAGTTGTTGACTTCCAGCACGCTTTTGACCGGATCGATGACCTGCCAGTAGATCAGAAAGTCGATGCCGATCGGCGCGTTGTCTTTGGTGATGTTGGTTTGATGCGGAACCTCGCGCACTTCCTCGCGCAGATCGACCGAGATGGCCCGATCGATGCCGAACGGATACAGCAGCACCAGGCCGGGGCCTTTCTGGCCGATACAGTTACCGAAGCGAAACACCACCAGGCGCTGGAACTGCGGCACGATGCGAATCGAACTGAACAGCAGCCCGAGACCGACGATCAAAATCGCACCGATGATGCAAGGCACTAACAAATCCGTGGGGTTCATGTTTTGTTCCTCCTGAGAACAAGTGTGATGGTTATCGACCACGCAGGCGCTAAGACCCGCAGACCTTCAAACAGGCAAACCAGCGGGCTTAGTGACTGTGTGGTTAAGATTGAGGCTGCCGACCATTGACGTGCTTCACGCGCAGCGTCAAACCCTGACGCGCCAGCACTTCGACTTCAACGCCCGGCGCGAGCGGTTCGTCGGCGGCCACCGTCCACAACTGTCCGCCGATCTGCGCCGTGCCGGATTTATCCGGCGTCACTTCCGATTTGACCATGCCGCGCACGCCGACGACATTTTGCGCGGCTCCATCTACGCGATGCTGCTCACGCACGCGCATGTAAGCCGAAATGACTAACACGCTCATGCCGGCCATGCTCAACGTCGCGCCGCCGATCAACCAACCCGATAGACCCGGTGATCCTTCACGCGCCGGGAACAGCAGCAGCGAACCGACTAATAGGGCGAGCGCGCCACCCAGTGTCAACGCGCCGTGCGAGGTGGCGGTCACATCGATGGCAAACAGCACAAACGCCACGATGATCAGCAGCACACCGGCGAAGTTGACCGACAGTTGAATCAAGCCGATCGCCGCCAATGCCAGCGCAATGATCGCGATCACTTCAGCCACGCCCGTGCCCGGCGTCGTCACCGCCACCAGCAGCATAAACAGGCCGACGATCAACAACAGATACGAAACGTTCGGGTTGATAATGAACTGCCAGATTTGTTGTCCAAGATCCATCGCGCACCTCCTGCGATCGGGAAACACTTAATCGGTTAATCAGGGATCAGTCGATCAAGGATTGGTCAACTGGTCAATGGGTTAACTGGGCAATTGGTCATTGTTCATTGTTTTCCGGATCAACTGATACACTTCCAGCGGACGCTCGATATTCCAGAAAGCGGGCGTCGCGTCCGCATACCAACTACTGTAAGTACGACCATACGGCATGTATGGATTTGAGCCAAACGTTAATGTGCCTGTGCCATCGCGGTTCTCAGTGAACGTGATCTGCGGCGCATTCTTCAGCGCGACCACCGTCACGCGTTTGCCCGACCACGCGGTTTGACTTATGATTATGGCCGACAGTGTCGTAACGAGGTAGCGGGCATTGCTCGACTGACGGCCAGCCATATACAACGGAATGCCCACGACGAGTCCGATGAACACAAACATCAACGGCACAATGATCATCGGCGCGGTATCACCCCGGCTCCGGCTCGAAGTCGATGTGGTGAAAAAGAGCACCACGAAGAACAGCGCCAGGCCGATGAAGATCATCAGAAACAATAGTCCACCGGTTGAGGTCGAGGTGAGTCTGCGTTTGCCGCGCCCTTCCCACAACACGCGTTCATTCGGCGCAAGATAGTTAGTTAAGTCACTGGATGTTTCAAACATGTTGGTCACCTAATCAATTGGCCGCTTCGTGTGGTCAATTGGTCGCTTCGCGTGGTCAACTGGTCAATTGGGCCGCCAGGCAATTTGTCTTTTTTCATTTGTCGTTTGTCATTGATCATTGCTCATTGAGCATTGATCATTGTTTGTACTGGTACACTTCATCCATCGCCTGAACGACTTCGTGCAGATCCTTCACCTGTTCGGCAATGTCGTCATTCAGTCGCTGCGCGCGCCCGCTGTCGATGTCTTTCGTATCCAGTAACAGCATCTGGGAGTAAACCGTCCCCATCGCTGACAGCGTCGCATCCATCTGAAGTTTGCCGCGCTCGATGGTGCTTTGCAGCGTCTTCAGTGACTCCCATTGCGATCGACGCGATTCCAGCGTCTGCTGAATCTGTTGGCGCACCGCTGCATCCGGCTCGGTCTTGAGACGCGCTTCGTAATTCTGAAGGGACTTCGGCACCGATTCCAGGTCCTGCTGCAGCGTCCGGTCGCCTTCGACGACATCCAGGCGCCGCGCCACCGAAAAGAGATTGGCGATCCAGTCGTCGATCTCGTTCGCCGTCTGGACCAGGTGATCGCGCAGCACGCCGGGTTTGGTACGGGCGATAGTGCTGGTGATCCGTCCGCGATATTCAAAGGCTTTGATCATTTTGTCGCGCGATTCGGGGCCGTGCAGCGTCGTCGGCTCGTAGTTGTGCTTCAGCAATTCCGCCGCCACGCGCGCGCCGGTATCCGGATCAGACAAGATGCTGAACGTCAACGCCGCCCAGGCCACTCCACCGCCGACCAGCCAGTACCACGCCTGAAAACCGGCGAACGGTTCGGGCAGGAAAAAACCTAACAAGATCGATAAGGCAATCACCACGCCGCCGCGCCAGTCCAGCACGGCGTTCAGGATCATCGCTTGCCGCAGGCGGGTCCGCAGATCGGATTCGGTTCGATCAGTCTTATCCTTCGTCATAACCCTCCCGATTTTTCAGGCACTGCGGATGCAAGCGAGCGTGCTTGAAGATCGATGATCACACCGCGCAGATGATGAATGATCGGCGCACCGGGCTGAAGCCGATCGGCCTGATCGAGCGCCGCCAGGCCCTGCTGATAGCGCCCCAGATGCGCGTAGGCTTCGGCTAAAGCCAGATGGTACTCCGGCACATTCGATTGCATACTCAGACAGCGCCGCAGGTACATCGCGGCCAGCGTCCACATATCGCGTTTCATATAAGTCTTCGCCCGGATAAAGGCCGTGCTCGGCTCGCGCACCGTGTGATCGATCACGCTCCACAACCGTTCGGTCACCTGCTCGAAATCCTCTTCCATCAAGAGAAACAAAACCAAA
>JADGQE010000438.1 GCA_017882055.1 Thermoflexales bacterium | reverse complement strand
GTCGATCCATGGAGCCGCAGCTAATCGACCGAGACTTAAGAGGTTAATCTTTATCTATGAATGCACCTTCGGATGATCTATCGCCCGGCCGCGACGATGAATTAAATACGGATGATCTTCTCGCTGAAGACATCGATCTCGAAGAGACGGAACCGGGGTTGGACGAGGCCATCGGGCCGATCGATGACGACGACGCGCTCATGGCCGAAGAGCCGGATGTGGCCGAGCTCGAAGAGATCGAAACCGAGGACGAAGACGACGACACGCTGCCGCTTGAGGCCGACCTGGGCGATGATCCGGTCCGCATGTATCTCAAGGAGATCGGTCAGGTGCGCCTGCTGGACATTCAGCAGGAAGTCTGGCTATCGATCCAGATGAGCGCCGAGGAGCACCTCACGACGGTGCGCGAACGGCTGCATAGCCAGAATAAGCATGCGCCGCACCCGGACGAAATCATGCTGAGTATTTACGAAGATTTCGTCACCGCCTGCAAGCAGCTGAAGAACTCGAGTCACAAAGCCCATCTCAAGAAGATTGCGCTGCCGAACCTGGTGCAAGAAGCGCGCAGTTTGAAAAACGGCGCGGCCATGCCGCCGCGATCACTGCTGCAGATGCAGTCCAGTAACGATCGCCATGATCAATACAGCTCGGCGTGGAACGCAGCGCTGAATCATTTGTATGCGGCCTACATCTCGTTATACCTGCTGCCGATCGAAGCCTTGGATTGGCTCGCGGCCCAGACGACCAAGAAGCCCGATCTGTTACCCACGACGCGAGCCCTCGCCAAATCGCTGCCGGACAGCCGGCACATCAATCAGTCGATACAGTATGTGATCGATCAGGCCTTGCGGGCCAAGCAGGCGATCATTCGCGCCAACTTGCGCCTGGTGGTCAGCGTCGCCAAGCGTTACATCGGGCGCGGCATCTCCCTCCTCGATCTGATCCAGGAAGGCAACATCGGTTTGCTGCGCGCCGTCGAGAAATTCGATTACACCAAAGGCTACAAGTTCAGCACCTACGCCACCTGGTGGATCCGACAGGCGATCAGCCGCGCCATCGCCGATCAGGCCCGCACGATCCGCATCCCGGTGCATATGGTCGAGACGATCAATCGGTTGCTGCGGGTGCAGCGCAAGTTAATGCAGGAACTGGGCCGCGAGCCGTCATCGGAAGAAGTGGCGGTGGAACTGGGCTTGCTTGAGCCGGACGAAACAGCCGCGATCCAGGCCGCCTGGACCGCGCATCAACCCGTGGAGATCAGCCTCGAACGCAAGATGCGCCGGGCAGCTGCCAAAGTTCGCCGCATCATCCGCATCAGCCAGGAACCGATGTCGCTGGAGACGCCGGTCGGGCAGGAAGAGTCCAGCCTGCTAGGCGACTTTATCGAGGATGAATCCGTGCTCGGCCCGGTCGATGCGGCCTCGAATCAACTTCTCAAAGAGCAAGTGCATCTGATCCTTGATTCGTTGTCTGAGCGGGAGCGTGAAGTGCTGGAGATGCGCTTTGGCTTGCACGATGGACAGGGCCACACGCTGGAAGAAGTGGGCCAGTTCTTTGGCGTGACGCGCGAACGCATTCGCCAGATCGAAGCCAAGGCCCTGCGCAAACTGCGCCATCCCTATCGCAGCCGCAAATTGCGCGATTACCTGGCCGAATAGACGCTAACCAAAACCTGGTTTCAAAAAGAAACCAGGTTTCTTTTCCTTGACGCCTCCGCATGGCTGCGGTATAATCTCGCCCGCCAGCGATACTCCTCGATAGCTCAATCGGCAGAGCGATCGGCTGTTAACCGATTGGTTCCAGGTTCGAGTCCTGGTCGAGGAGCCTAGAAGAGTTGGGTTGCTGCTTTTGGGGAAAAAAGCAGCAACCCAACGCCAACAAGTTGCTTTCTAGCAGCCCCCAATTGGTATCCGGTTGTATAAAAAAAGCCTACGGTCTGAATAGCTAATATCGTTAGCTGCCGTAAGTGAACCGGAGACCAACAAGTGACTACCCAACACGCCCTCACTCTCTCGCAAGCTATCGAAGGTCGTCTACTCGCTGCCAACGCCAAAGGCCTCAGCGAAAACACCATCAAGGAATACACCGCCTATTACCGCAAACTTCAGCGGTTCTATGCCGCTGCGCCGGATTTGCCCGACGATCCGTTGTTCGTCGAGATCGACGTTGAACAATTGCAGCGCTTCATGCTCACACAAGACTATCTCTCGAAAAAGTCGCGCAGTAACATTCGCATCTCACTATCATCGATGTGGGCCTGGTCAACCAGCTATCACCTGACATCCTATAACGTTGCCGGTGAACTCGAAACGATCAAGCCCGAGTCGCGCGCGGTCCATCCGTTCACGCGTGATGATGTGAAGTCGATGCTCAATTGCGTCGATCGATCAAAGCCCTACACGCGGCCCGGCAAGCGAGAATGCACACATACCGTGGTGCAGGCTCTGCGCAACAAGGCCATGATCTATCTGCTACTGGATACCGGACTGCGCAGCTCTGAGCTGGCCTCATTGTTGATCAAAGACGTCGACAAACGCAACATGCGGGCAAAGGTGATGGGGAAGGGCAGCAAAGAACGCATCGTACCATTCTCATCCAGCACCTCGCTCGCCATCTGGCGTTATCTGGCTTCACGTCCGGATGCGCGGCCCGAAGATCCGGTGTTCATCACGACGCGTGATCGTCCACTGGATAATTACGAAGTGTATGATGTGATCTGCGGTATCGGTGAGCGCGCCGGCGTGGCCAATGCGCATCCTCATCGGTTTCGCCATACGTTCGCGATCAATTTTCTACGCAATAATGGCAACATCTACACGCTGAAGGAAATCCTGGGGCACGCTTCTCTGAAGATGTGTTTGAGGTATTTGGAGATCGCCCAGGCCGACATCGAGAAGAATTATCGGCCGGCGTCACCCGTGAAATGCTGGAATCTATAGCGTCCAGGTGATACTGTCATACTGAAACGAAGGCGTGTATAAAAGGCCAGCACACACGCCATTCCCGCGAAGCGGTGGCGCGTCAGGCGGGAGGCCCCCGTATGCTGGCTCGAATGCCCGGCCACGCCGATTGCTAACCCGATCGCTGTGGCCGGCACGTTTTTGGGACTAATTTCCGTCCCCGATTGGCGGATCAACGCGGATTGTAATTGTGCAACACCAATGGCAGAGAGAAGTTATGCGTGAACATCGCGCCCGGCGTTACCTGGCAGCCCAACACCATGGGACGCGGCGTTGCGATACCATATGGGAATGCTGTCAGCGCATATCGCGTCGG
>JADGQE010000088.1 GCA_017882055.1 Thermoflexales bacterium | reverse complement strand
CCGTGCCGAAGGGAATGCGTGAACTTGGCAAACGCGCGCACAAGCTCAACAACTTCACCGGCTGTGGATCGGAGCGCGGCACATCAATCCGCACCGCACCGCCCTGGGTGGTCACACGTGCACTCGGCGTACCCAAGGCCAGGGCAATCTCACGTGACAATGACTCCACTTTGTTGACTTTGATGCCGGGCGCAGTCTGCAACAGGAATTGGATCCAGCGCGGCGTGACGTTGCCGCCCGTCACGCGGGCCGGCGCTTTGTAATCGCGCAGCACCATTTCAATTCTGTCTGCTTGAGCATCCAACTCCTGTCGTTGCATGAAACTCCCTTCCCGCCCAGAGGCGGCCAGCATCGACCAATCTCTGATCGATGCTGGCCGAACTCTCAATGTATTTGTCTGATGACAGCGATGACCCGGCCTTGAATTTCGACGTTGGCCGGCTGAGTGTAGATCGGTCCCAACATTGGGTTGGCCGGTTGCAATCGGACACGACCCGGCTCGCGGTAGAAGTGCTTCAACGTCATTTCGTCGCGATCGATCAACCGCACAGCCACCATGTCGCCATCTCTGGCCATCGATTGGCGCTTCATCACGACGACATCGCCGTCGTTGATCATGGCGTCGATCATGGATGTGCCGCGCACCTTCAACGCATACAATCCGTCCTGCTCTGGGACGATGTCACGCGTGAGCAGCAGAGCTTCCGCCGCAGCGTCCATATAGAATGTGGCCGGCAAACTGGCGCCGATTGTCCCGATAAACGGGACGGCAAAGGTGTTGGCGTCACGCAGCCGCAAGCCGCGCGGTGTTGATCGATCGCGGCGAAGACAGCCCGCTGCTTCCAGCGCATTCAAGTGGTAATCGACCAGTGATTTGGTCGATAAGCCCATACCCGTGCGGATTTCCTCGTAAGTAGGCGGATAACCGCGCGTGGACATGAACTCTTCGATAAAGGACAACATGGCTTGTTGCTTCGGGCTGATGGATTTCATGGTTCACCTTTCTTGAGCGTTAGTAGGTTTAGGAAGTTTGTGGACTATAGTAGAACGCTCGTTCTGTTTCGCATATTATGGAACAGATGTTCTATTTTGTAAATAGAACGTAACCTTAAATATTTTGACGGCTCCCGACCGTACATCTGGCGCTATCGCGGACCTGAAAGCCTATATCTTTGCCCCGATCGAGGCAACCGCGCCAGAAATGCAGAACGCCCGATCGGTTGATCAGGCGTTCTGAGGAAAGAAAACAGAAGGGATTAGCCGGGGCGTCGAATGACCAGGACCACCTTGCCCTGCACTTCAACGTTTTTTGCATCGACGTAAATGGGATCCATCGTCGGGTTGGCGGGTTGCAATCGGACGCGGCCTTTCTCCAGGTAGAAGCGCTTCAACGTGGTCGCCTCTTTGTCCTTCAGCCACACCGCCACGAGATCACCGTTGTTGGCTTGCTGCTGATGCTGCATCACCACGATGTCGCCATCGCCAATCATCGCATCCACCATCGAATCGCCGCGGACTTGAAGCGCGTATATATTCTTGGTATCCGCCGGCAGCAACTCGCGCGTAATTGCAATCTCTTCATCGCCGAGGATAGCAAAATCGGAGCCAGGCACTGGAATCGGCTTGCCCGCTGCGATTCGTCCCAGCACCGGCACGCGCATGGTGTCTTTCGATTCAGTCGCGGCCGCTTCGCCGACGAGTTTCAGTCCGCGCGACACATCTCGATCACGTTCGATCAGTCCTTTGCGTTCAAGAATGTTGAGATTGTAGTTCACGACCGACGTCGAGGAAATATTCACGGCCTTGCCAATCTCTCGAATGGTCGGCGGATATTTGCTGGCAGCCGAAAACTCACGGATGAAATTCAACATGGCTTGTTGTCGTTCTGAGAGTGTCAGCGTCATGGTTTTGCCTCCGGTGATAACCCCGAAAATAACCCAAAGTATCCCAAGTATTTCCCAAGTTAATGGCATTATACACGAACACCCGTTCTGAGTCAATAAGGAAATCGAACAAACATTCCAACAGATCACCGCATTGAAACATAACGTGAAGATCAGTTCATAACCGCCAGAAAGAAGCATTTATCCCAAGTTATCCCAAATCGAATTGGGATAAAGCCTAGCAAGAAGGAGGTGATTTGCACGCAGCCAAGTTTGGCCTATAATAGCCACATCGAAGACTCGGAGGACCACGATGATCGATCTGCAAATTCCGGGCCGGGGTCTGGTTCAACTGGAGTATGCCGTGTTTGATGTAAACGGCACGCTGGCCGTCGATGGAAATCTGATCGAAGGGATCGATTATCGCATCGCCATGCTGCGCGGCAAACTCGAAGTCCGATTGATCACAGCCGATACCCATGGCCGGCAAGCCGAAATCGATCGCCGACTTAAATTCACTGCCGAGCGTTTGCAATCCGGCAACGAGCGCCAGCAGAAGGCCAGCTACGTGTGGCAGCTCGGCGCGCAGAAGGTGGTTGCCATCGGAAATGGCGGCAACGATGTGGACATGCTCAAAGCCGCCGCGATTGGCATTGCCGTCCTCGGACGTGAAGGCACGGCCAGTGAAGCCATCGCCGCTGCCGATGTGGTGGTCTTCGACATCGTCGATGCAATCGATATGCTGCTCAATCCCAAACGACTGATTGCGACGCTGCGACGATGAGAGCCAACGAATTCATGCGTGCGCTGCCCGCGACGACCCGCGCCAAACTTCCCAAGAAACTCCAAACCTTCAAGACCAATATCCGCCCCTGGCTGGTGCAGTTCCATTACCTCGATCCGTTGCTGCACTACGAAGTCGTGACGTTGGGCGAACGGCGCGGCAAGCTGGAAATTGGCCTGCACTTTGAAAGCCGCAATGCCGAAGTCAACACGCGCCTGCTGAACGGTTGCCTGCAGCATCTCTTCGAGATCAAGGCCGAGCTGGGCGATCACATTGAAGCGGAAATGTGGGACAGAGGCTGGACGAAAGTTTACGAGACGATCCCGCTGGAGGCATTCAACGAAGACTATGTGAAGCGTGTGGCTGATCGATTAGCGAAAATGATGATCGTGCTGCAACCGATTTACGAAGAAGTGAATGGCAGTGAACGGAAAAGAAAGCCCTAATGGCGTTGCGATTGATTCATCCGTGCAGTCAGTGTTATCCATGGTTTAAGTCAGTCAGCACCATGCAAAACTCGCTCAAGATCATGGCCGTAGCACCCCAGACTTTATGCGGCCCGATCTTATAGAACGGCACTTCGATATTCATCCCGCGCAGTTCCCATTGCTCGCGCTGAATCACCTTCGAATCGAAGAGCTGTGACAATGGCACTTCGATCAATTCGGCCACTTCGCGGCTGTCGCACTGAAAGTTTGGGCGCACATCGACCGCGCCAATAACTGGCTGGACGAGAAAGTTGCTGGGCGGAATATAGATCGGCGAGAGCTCGCCCAGCACCTCAGCAGTCGCACAGGCCGCGCCGACTTCCTCGCACGCTTCACGCAGCGCCGTCTCGCGCAATGATTCGCCCGCTTCCTGCGAGCCGCCCGGCAGCGAGATTTGTCCGCTGTGCACCAGGTCATCTTCGACGCGCTTCATCAACGGGAAATGCCACTGGTCTTGATGGGGATACAGCAGAATCAAAACGCCCGCCGGTCGAGCATTGGCGGGCGGATCACTGCGCAGACTTTCAATGCGATACTCGGGTGCAAATTTCAGCTGGGCGGCCAATCCTGGCAATGGCCGTTGCAGCGCGAGGCGGATTTGGTCGAGCGTCAACTGATGAACAGACATATGCGATCCGCGAATTGACACGAATCTCGCGAATGACCTGGTAAAAATCAGTGTCTATTCGTGAGACTCGTGGATCGCTATCCCACTAACTTATAACCCACGCCCGTGACCGTTTCGATCTGCGCCGTGCTATGGCTGATCTTTTTGCGAAGGTGCGCCACGTGCACATCGACCGTGCGAGTCTGTCCGGCGAAGTCATAACCCCAGGCCAACTCCAGCAACTTCTCGCGGCTCAGCACGATGCCTTTGTTTTCGGCCAGAGTCAGCAGGCAATCGAATTCCTTGGTGCGCAACTCGACCGGTTGGCCGGCGATGGTCACTTCACGGCGGGCCGGATCGATCGCCAGATCGCCGACGCGATACACTTTCTCCGGCGTTGACGATCGTTCGGCGCGGCGCAGAATCGCTTTGACACGGGCGACCAGTTCGCGCGGATTAAACGGCTTGGTCAGGTAATCATCCGCGCCCAGCTCGAGGCCGACGATCTTGTCGACATCGTCGTCACGCGCCGTCAACATGATGATGGGCAGATCGCTGCTGGCGCGCACGCGGCGGCACACTTCCCAACCATCGATCTCCGGCAGCATCAAGTCCAATACCATCAACGCCGGATCGACCGTCTTGACCTTCTCAAGCGCGGCCTTGCCCGTATTGGCCGCTTCGACGCGAAAGCCATCCTGCTCCAGATACAGGCGAGCCAGTTCGATAATGTTGCGTTCGTCGTCGACGACGAGGATGGTCTCTTTGGTCATTGGTGATTGCCGATTTCTGATTGCTGATTGCCGGTGGTAAATCAGCAATCAGAAATCCAAAATCTAAAATTATGCGAGCGCCACACACTCGATTTCGACCATGGCATTCAGCGGCAATCCCGCCACCGCGAAGGTCGATCGGGCCGGCGGATTCTCCGGAAAGAATTCGGCGTACACCGCATTCATCGCCGCGAAGTGGGCCATGTCCGACAGAAACACCGTCGTCTTCACCACTTTCGACAACGTGGTGCCGGCCGCAGCGAGGATGGCACTGATATTTTGCAGCACGCGCCGGGTCTGCACTGAGATGTCACCTTCGACCAATTTGCCCGTCGCCGGATCGATCGGTGTTTGACCGGCCGTATAGACAAAACCGTTGACACGGATCGCCTGTGAATACGGGCCGATCGCTTTGGGCGCAAGCTCGGTGGCGATGATCGTGCGCTTTGTGGGCTGCGTGCGCTCCGCAGGCTTCTGGCGGAGCCGGGGTTTGGCGGCGGTTGTTTTAGTTGCTTTGCGCGCAACTTTGCGCGCAACCTTTTTAGTCGGCATGCGTAGACTCCCTCCGAAGAAGATGCTGTGATTCTACTTCAAAACGCGGCAAGTTCAAGCCGCCAGCAAATCGGCCGGGCCGCAGACTGCGCCGACACAGCCCGGTCCCACGTGCACGCCTAGCACCGGCACAACCTGGCCGCGGGTAAGGTGCGCGTCCGGCATCCGGGCGACGATTAAATCGGCCATGATTTGCGCTTGATCCGGCGAGTTGCTGTGCAAGACATGCACCCACGCGGGACGATTCTGCATCTTCTCGTGAACGAGATCGGCGATCATCACCAGCGATTTTGACAAGCTGCGCGTGTTGCCGGATCGAATGTACGTACCCGGCCCTTTGTCGACGGTGATCACGGGCTTGAGATTGAGCAGCGATCCAGCCAGCGCCTGCACGCGGCCGATGCGGCCCCCTTTTTGCAAATAATACAGCGTATCGAGGGTGTAAAAGATATCGGTGCCCTCGCCCACTTCTTTCACGCGCTGCAGAATCTTGTCGAGCGGCCAGCCGCGCCGCAGGGCTTGCGCGGCGGCGACAACCTGAAAGCCTTCTGCGCCCGACAGGGTTTTGGTATCGATCAGCGTAATGTTCAACTCGGGGCATTGCTTCGCCGCAACCTGGGCCGAATTGAGCGTGCCGCTGAGGCCGGACGAAATATGGATCGACAGAATATCGTGATCGACCTGGCCGACTCGCCGGTATAACTCAATGAAGTCGCCGGACGACGGCTGCGAGGTGGTGGGCAAATTCTCCTTATTGGCGGCCAGCCGCCGATAAAATTCTTCGGGTTGAATATCGACGCCGCTGCGCAGGCTCTCGGTGCCAAACACGATTTGCAGCGGCAACCGTTCGATGTCGTACTGCGCGAACATTTCTTCGGGCAGGTCGACGGCGCTATCGGTGACAATCTTCATGCCGTTCTCTTTTCTGAATGGGGTGATTTGAATTGTACCGCATTCGGATATAATAACCCTATGTGCCCCCAGTCGATGCGCCTGCTTGATTTTTCCGGCGACCCAGTCTACGCTGCGACCGGCCTCATTCATCGCGTGCGGCCCGGCCCCAAAGGCGGCCCGCTGATCGTGATGCTGCACGGCCTGGGCGGTGACGAAGACGCCATGTGGATCTTCGAGCGCGCGCTGCCCGAATCAGCCACGCTGATCAGCCCGCGTGCACCGATCAAGATCATACCCGGCCTGCCGTATGCCGAGGCGGTGGAGAGCGGTTACAGCTGGCTCCGACCGGCTCCTCTGCCACAACCCGATCGCTCGACCTTTGCGACTGCGATCGAGGTGCTGCAACGCTTCATCGAAGTTGCGATCGAAACGTACGAAGTCGATCGCCGCCGCGTGATCTTGATCGGCTTTAGCCAGGGCGCGGCGATGAGTTACGCTCTATCGCTCACCCTGCCGGACCAAATCGCGGGCACGATCGCGTTGGCAGGCTTCATGCCAGAAGACGAAAGCGGCCAGGTTCTTCAGGCCGCTGAGACGCCGGCGACGCATCGCACGCCTCAAGGCAGCTATTTGATTTTGCATGGCCTTGAGGACGAGGCAGTATCGATCGGGTGGGCCAGAAAAGCGCGGACGACGCTGGAATCGATGGGAGCAGCGGTGGAATATCACGAGTATCCAGCCGGCCAAAAAGTTTCGCCGCAAGGACTCCGTGACATCGAGGAATGGCTCAAGCGGATTTTAGATTGTTGATTGTGGATTGCTGATTGTTGATTGAACCACAGAGATACAGACATATTTTCTATCGTTTCTTTGCGCCCTCTGCGATCTCCGCGGTGAAAGCTTCATCCTTCACACCGCACTGCAACCATGCAGTGGGTGCAAGTGTCCCTCCGCCCTCATCCCTTATCGTGCCGCGACCAACGGTATGCTTTGCTGGCGATCGTAGTAGTAGACTGTGCGATCGGGGTAGGCCTGCATCAGATACTGATTGGCCATCGAGCCGGAATCCTGCGCGAAGATGATGTCACCGTCCGACAGGTTGGGGTGATTGAGCCAGGCGAGGTTGGCGTAGTCAGTCCAATAGCGGCTGCGCACGAAGACCAGCGCATGATGAATGTTGGCAGTGGCGATGAGGCTGGCATCGCGGCGTGTAATATTGAACAGGTTAAAGCCGTCAATCATGCGCGGATACGTTGCAAACACAACACCCCACAAGATCAACACAGGCAGGGCGATCTTGATCAAGCGCCGCGGCCAGACGGTCGCACCGAATTTGAGCAGGCCCCGCGCAGCGACGATCCACAGAAACGGCAACCCTTCCGAATAGTAGCGCGGCCCATAAACTCCGCCGCCACTGCGCGCCCAGTACGCCATATGCGCAGCGACCAACAGGAGGGCCAGGAACACCAGGCCCCAATCGCGCTTATCGAACTTCGGCCAGATCAAACCCAGGGCAATCGGCAGCCACGCTAATGGCAGCCCAAACACGATCGGCCAGCCGAAAAGCGTTTGGCTGAAGTCGGGGAAGTCCAGGTTCAAATCAACCAGCGCCATCTGCCAGGTATGTCCACCCGTCGCCATCCCAAACTGTGGCCCGAAGCCAATCATATCTTGCGGCCACCACAACGTATACGTGTTCGTGGTCGGCGAGCCGGTCGCGATCAGGTTGAATATGGGCAGAATCGAAAAGATCGCGGCGAATGCGATCGCCATGCAGAAGTAAATCGACAGCAACCGTCTTCGACTGCGGATCAGATCGAACAGCACTATCAGCACGAATGGGCCACCGATCACGATCGCCGTAAATGGACGTGTGATCGTCGCCCAGCCGATAGACACGCCGGCCAACACGGCAAAGCGATAGCGTTGCGGCTCAGCCGATCGGCGCGCGCGAACGAACGCCCACGCAAAAAAGACCAGGGCCGCCAGTGTGGTCGAATGAGCCAGCAGCGTGCCGGACACCATCACAAACATCGGCGAAGTCACACCCAGCGCGGCCGCCAGCAGTCCGGTGTCCTCATCGAACAGATCACGACCCAACAGGTAAGCACCCAACACGCCGAGCGCGGCGGCGATCGAATTGATCAGCCACGGCTGCCCAATCAGTTCGCCGAGAGCTAACGCCAGAGGATAACCCGGCGGATATTTGCCGAACTGCTGACCGTTGAATTGAACGATGAAGGGAATAAAGAACGCGCCGGATTGCACGCGCGGCACATCCACGGTGACGCGGCCGCTGGCAAAGACTTTGGCCTGAAACACATTGGCCTGCTCGTCTTCCAGATGCGGCAGCGCGCCGAAGACACCCCAGGCGATGGCCGTGGCCAGGACAAAGGCCGCGCTACAGAGGATCGAAACTTTGGGGTTCAAGCGTCGCACGTGGTTGATCATAGCCGCATATTATAACCGAATCCATCGCTGCGACGGCATCGATGAGAAGACAAAACGCAAGGGCGAGTATTAGACTCGCTCCGGCCACTAAGGTATCGGCGGATCGATCTTCGGGCCGGTATTGAACTGGCTGTAAGTCGACGCCATGTGATGATCGGGGCCGTCCATCGTAAACTTCAGAATACGATTCGACGTGGTGTCGATCCAGAATTTGACGTCGAAGCCACTGTAGCTAAAAGCCACAATCGTCGTTTGCGCGCCATTGAGTTGATCCGTGCCCTCGATCCGCGCGCCGCTCGCCTGCTGACTGAACGCGAAACTCGGCCACTGAAATGGCACGGCGCGTTGATTCTTAATCCACGTCCCATCCGGCTTCTGTTGATAATCATCCAGCCCGATCTGCGTCGAGGTCGCACCGCCCGTGATCGCGTAGCGCAATCGATCGGGCGCGGCGTAATCAAAGTGCACGATCAATTGATTGCCCGCATCGTCGTGCAAAGACTGATCTTCAACCATCGATGTCAACGCATTCATGGCCGCGTCGGACTGGGCCAGCAGCTTGAGCGCTGCCGGATCATTCGGCGCCGACGGCGTCGGCGTAATCGGCACGCTCGACGTCACGACGACATTCGGCGCGATGAAAGAGGGTGGAGTATAGGGCTGCAAAGATGATCCCGCAGGTGTCGCAGGCGCAGCCGGCGCGCTGCCCGCCTCGTTGCGCAAACGCCGCACATAGTTGACCAGATTCCAGGTATCGTCGTCCAACAATTTGCCTTTGAAAGCCGGCATCGATTGATTGGTGCCAAGCCCATTCTGTATCCAGTAGAAGATATCGCCGTCGGTGTGAATGTCGAGATGGCCGTTCCCGTAATCAGGCGGAGGATAACGCAAGCCGGCGGCCGCCGGTCCATTGCCGCGGCCTTCCGGGCCGTGGCAAACGGCGCAGTTCGCTTCAAACAGTTTTTGCCCGGCCGCCAGCGATTGTTCATCCGGCAGATACGGATTGACCAACGTCAGACCGGGCGTCGCTTCATTGAAGAATGTCACCACCGATCGAACGCCGATCGGCACGGCGATCAACGTCGGGACTAACAGGATGATCTGCGACCAGGTATTGCGCGCGGCCTTCAAGCCGATCACCAGCCAGATCACACCCAGCGCGATGGCTAAGCCGCCGCCAAAGGCCAGGCCATAGATCGATAACCAGCGCGTCATCGTATCGAAGAGAGTTTCTGCGCCGGCCGCTTCAACGCTGCCATTGGCATTGACCTTCACGCGATAGGCCGCAAATGCATCATAGGCATTGGGACGGCGTACAGCCACCTCGACTTGCCACTCGCCGGGGAGTGCCAGATACGCGCCACTGGCCGAGTAAACACCATCGGGCGTTAGTGTGGCTGTTGCATTCGTCGTGCCTAAACCGCGCGTGCGATAGGTGAAACGCAGCGACACATTAGTGGCATCGGTGATCGGCGTGCCGCTCTGGCTTACACGCACAGCGTAACGCGCCAGACCCGATCGAGCCGGATCGATCGTCAACACCACATCGACATTATCCGTCTGCGTCGCCAATTGCAGCGGGCCGCTCGTCGTTGCAGGCTGCGGATCTTTCGAGCGCGGTAGATCGGTCAGGACACCGGCCGCAGCCAGGATCAACATGCCGACGATAGCCTCCAGCATCACAACGCGCCGAAAACGCCGTTGCAACTTTTGAGCCGGAGTGGCTTCAGGCGTATCCACGCTTTGATCCAGTTTAGGCTTGACTACGAACAAGTTGTACGCGCCGATCAACATCGCGATGCCGACCAGCGCCAACTTGACCAACAGCGTCTGACCATACACGGTACCGATGAGAGCCGCCCAATCGCCGACGTTTAAGAACGACAGATACGTGCCGGTGATCATCAACACGCCCACGCCGACCGCGGCGACGGTCGAGAAATACACCACGGTCTTCAGCCATAACCAGGCGCGATCCTCGGCCTCCAGCGACTTCGCCACACGCGGCACCACGAACGCCATCTGCGCAAGTCCGCCCACCCACAAGGCCGTGCCAATCAAATGCACGAAGTCAACCAGCAGCGGAATGATCGGCGGCGTCGTGACCGCCGCACTGTGGCTGGTGAGCGATGTGAGAAACAACAGCTGCAATCCGATCCAGCCGACGATGACGTTGGTCAAGATCGCGCGCCAGCCGTGGCCGCGTCCGACTGATGCAACGTCTCCAAACAGAATGCCGATCGTCATCAACGTGGCGGCGCGGCCGATCCAGACACGCCCAACCCGCGTGCCCAGCCATGCCCCGATCGTTCCACCGGACAACGCCGACTGCACGAGCAACGTCAGCACCGCGCCGATCGCGCCCAAACCCAAAGCAATGAGGACCACCCGTTTAGTCAGTTGAATCGCGCGATCATCCACCTCGTCGTCGAGTTGAGCCGAAGCGAGCGCAGGCCGCCACACTAACCAGCGGAACAACAACGTACCGGCGATCACGGCCTGCCCGATGAAACTGAAGGTGCGAGCCAGCATATCGAGCGGCGAAGTGACTGCACCTGAATTTTGCGACGCCTGGCGGCCCACCAACTCTCCAGTGGAGAGTTGGACATGGGCAGATTCCGTCGCGGTCGTGGCATTGATCGGCTTGCCGACCGAAAACACGAATGCGCCTGACGTGATATGTCCATCGGCCGCGCTCAACACGCGCCACGAAACGATGTAGGTACCTTGACGCTGATCCTTCAGCGACACGCTGAGCTGCGTGGGATCAGTCGGGCTGACGGCGCTGTCGCCGCCATCGATAGTTGAGCCGTCTTCGAACAGCACGGTGATTTTTGAAAAGGCCGGCTCGATCGCTTCGGTGAATTTGATCGTCACTTGCGAGGGTGCGGCATCGAGCGTGGAGTTGGCCGCCGGAT
>JADGQE010000437.1 GCA_017882055.1 Thermoflexales bacterium | reverse complement strand
CCTGGCGGTTCGACTTACTCTCGAATGTCAACGCGATGATCAGGCCGTGCAGTAAACGCGCATACAACGTCACGTCGCCCGGCACGATCTGACCGCGGGCCTGCCCGCCTTCGATGAACTGTTGGAGCGGACGCATAAAGTCGGTCCGCATCCCGCCGAACAACTTGCCGGCTCGTACGTCGTCAATGTGACGGAGGTCGCGCCGCATGGCCCAAAACGATTGGCGCTGATCACACATGCTGCTGGCATAGCGGGCGACCAACCGCCGCAGGCGATCGCGTAGATCGCCCGCCACGCTCACTTCCTCCGCGACCGAGGCCATCATCCGATCGTGATTGAACTGCATCACGGCCAGAAACAAATCGTCCTTGTTTTTGAAGTGATAGTACAACGCCGCATTGGTCATGCCGCAGGCCCGGGCAATGTCGCGAATCGACACCCCCTTATAGTCCGTCTGGCTAAAGAGTTTGGCCGCTGTTTCCAAAATAAATTCGCGCCCGGTCGTTTCGTGGTGCGTCATTTCGCCTCGACTTACCAAATGTTCAACGCTTCACGCCGGTTACTTACCAAACGTTCAGTAACGAGGGAAATCGTACCACGCCCCGCGGAGGCTGTCAAGCGGTCGAATCCAAAACTCGGCGAGCGCCTGCGGCACACATCGCGGTTAACGTGATGCCGCCCGATCGGGGGTTTAGGGCAAGTGCACCTTCTGTGTTAAAATAATCGTGCGTACTAAACGGCGCACACCATGTACCTTCGTCATCTGTCACTCACCAACTTCCGCACCTACGCCCGCCTCGAGATCGATCTGCCCTCGAAGGCGATTCTGCTCTATGGCGACAACGCGCAGGGCAAGACCAGCCTGCTCGAAGCGGTCTACGTTTTAGCCACAGCCCGATCGCCTCACACCACCAGCGATCGACAGATGATTCACTGGCTGGCCGGCGAAGAAACTTTGATGCCCGC
Organism: Thermoflexales bacterium; assembly: GCA_017882055.1. Taxonomy (GTDB): domain Bacteria; phylum Chloroflexota; class Anaerolineae; order Fen-1058; family Fen-1058; genus JADGQE01. The sequence continues at coordinate 2,319 of JADGQE010000437.1, read as the reverse complement.
CGCACGGCTCGTGGCCGATGTGACTAAAGCCGATCGATCGCAGCACCTCGAAATGGTCTTGATGCTTGAACCGGCCAACACCGAAGACGGCTGGCGCTTTCGCAAGCAGATCAAAGTCAACGGCACCATCGTCAAAGCCGCTGACCTGATCGGGCAAATCGCCGTGGTCATGTTCCTGCCGGACGATGTCGAAATCGTCCACGGCAGCCCGGCCAATCGACGCCGCTATCTCGACAACGCGCTGTCGCAAGTCGATGCGGAGTATGCCAAAGCGATCGATCTTTACGCCGAGGTGCTGGCACAACGCAACGCGCTGTTGAAGCAATTGGCCGAAACCGGCGGCACGCCGGATAGCGCTGATCAGTTGATTTACTGGGACGATCGCCTGGCTGCTTCTGGGGCACTGATTACGCTGCGCCGCCAAAGCACGATTGCTGAGATTGAAGCGTTAGCCGATCAGCTGCACCGCGATTTGACGCCCGAACGCCACAACCTGCGGCTGCGCTATCAACCGGCCTTCAATCCAGATCAACCGGCCGCGTCCATTTATCAGCCGGGCCTCAACCTCGATCTACCGACGCGCTCACCCGGGGCCACTCTCGAACAGGCCAAAGCCTCTTTCCTCAAGCAGCTACTGAGCAAACGCAGCGAAGAATTAGCGCGCGGTCTCACGTTGGTCGGACCGCATCGCGACGAGCTGCGTTTCATCGCCGACGAAATTGATCTGGGGACCTTTGGTTCGCGCGGGCAACAACGCACGGCCATTCTGGCGTTGAAGTTGGCCGAAGTGCAGTGGATGCGGCAGAAGATCGGCGATTGGCCGATACTGCTACTGGACGAAGTCATGGCCGAACTGGATGCGGGCCGGCGCGCCTATCTGCTCGATCAGATCAATGGCGCGCACCAATCGATCTTGACCAGCACCGATCCGGACATGTTCACCGAGGAATTTCGATCGCGCGCCAAGATGTTGAAAGTGGTGAAAGGACGCATCGAAGAGTGAGAACGGGAGCGACAGAGCGACTGAGGAACAGCTTGCTCGCGCAGTCCCTCAGTCTCTCCCTCTCGCCTTCTAATCAAGATTTTGCCGAGCCAGCCAGTCCCGAATCTTCTCCGCCGTTTGCCGATAACTCTTTTCCATCATCAGGTTGTGACCGGCCACAGAAGCCCAGCAACCAGTTCACACATGGAAAGTTAGCGGGCACACCGAAAACCGATGATGACGTCCCGCATGACGGGGATGACCCCGCCGTGACCGGATGCCCGCACGTAGGGCGCTTCATCGTCCCAAGACCCGCCCCGCAGCACACGGTACTTGCCTGAAGTTGGCCCCGTAGGATTGCGGTCGGGCGTGGTAGCATAGTAGTTCTCGCCATACCAATCGGCCACCCATTCCCATACGTTACCAGCCATGTCCAACGCGCCGTACGGGCTGGCACCAGTCGGATAGGCCCCAACCCGGGTCGTGTCCTTAACCTCCATGTTGTAGTTCAGCCGCGTCTCATCGGGCGCGTCATTGCCCCACGGATAGGTGCGCTGATCATCACCGCGTGCAGCCTTTTCCCATTCGGCCTCGGTGGGCAAGCGCCGTCCGGCCCATTCGCAGTAAGCCGTGGCGTCCCCCCAGGAAACACCGATCACCGGATAGTTATCGAACTGACTATTGCCGTAGTAACTAGCACGCGTGGAGGACTTGGTTGACGACGGCGCTTGACACGCGCCCGCTGTCACACACTTGGCATACATGGCATTGGTCACCTCGATCTGATCGATCCAGAAGGCGTCCAGATACACGCTGTGCTGCGGCTTCTCCCCGGCGGTAGCTTGCGAATCAGAATCCGCCGCGCCCATCTTGAATTCGCCCGCGGGGACGTAGAGCAGGGTCATGCCGTCTTTGTCAGAAACCTGTTTGGCGGTGGCTGGTGCGCCGCTGACCTCTGGTGTTGTTGTAGGTACAACTCGCGATGGTGTTTCTGTCGAGGCCTTCATCGGTGGTGGCGTCGATTGCTTGCCGTTGGCGGCTAATGTAGCCTGGACGCGCGCTTCAACGGTGGCCTCGACGTTAGCAGTGGTCTGTGCGCCTCCACATCCGACGATAACCAAGCCGATCAGCGTGAATAGTGCTATCAGGCTGCCAATGCGGCGATTCATGGTACGCTCCTTGTGTAATATGATGCGGTGTGTTGATGCCAAAATTGACCAAGTGTAATTGTTTACCGAAGTGTCATTCTGAGCGTTTTTTGCGAAGAATCTCTGCCACGACCGGCACTCGATGCTGACCGGCGCAGAGATTCTGCCCATGCCCGGCGCGATGCGCCG
>JADGQE010000436.1 GCA_017882055.1 Thermoflexales bacterium | reverse complement strand
GGTTGAGCAATTGCCGCGTCGTATCCAGATCACTTTGGGCGGGAGCCCAAGCAGCAAACTCATCTCGCTGAAATCCGCATCTTTGCTCACGATGGTGTAATCGTGCTCGCGTGCATAATCCCAAACGGCCCGATCCAGTGCCAGGCCGAATCCAATCGCTTGAACATGCACACAGCCGGGAAACGCATCGGCAAGACGATTCACCAAATGTGGTGAAAGATTCTGATCGAGCAGAAGCGGCTTCATGCTTAAACGGCCAAGGTGAGTCGTTCACGGCTGGCGGCGAAACTCAAGCAAGCCAGAATGTCTTCTTTGGTCAGATAGGGAAAATCTTTGAGAATCTCTTGCTCGGTCATGCCCGACGCAAGATACTCCAGCACATCATACACGGTGATGCGCATGCCGCGAACGCATGGCTTACCTCCGCGTTTACCCGGTTCGATCGTGATGATGTTTTGGTATTGCATTTTTGTCTCCTATGGTTCCCAACTGATCTACGTCTAGAATTCTTCGTGTCCCTTCACTGATCGATCAACTCTTCGGTAACATCGCCTCTTTTGTCGGAATGCCGTTCTCGTCCCACTTGTGAAGATGGTAGGCTGTCACCATCGATCGCCTCTCCCGTAGTTCGTGGAATCGGTACGACTATTATAGTCTCTTTCGGAGAGGGGTGGCAAGCGTCACGCCCCTCTGTGCCTTGTCCGATTGTGTCCCCGCCGTTATAATCCATCTCGTTAGCCGCCGACCCGCTGTCGGCGGTTTGGCTCTCATCATGTTGAAACAATTTGTCTCCGCAATTCAATCCCATCGACTGGTCACGGCGATTCTGATCGGTTACGTGGCGCTGGCCTTCGGCTTCAGTGTTGCCAATCCGATTTACGAATCGACCGATGAATTGCATCACTTCCGTTACATCCGCTACATTCAGCAGTTCGGTCAATTGCCGGAGCAGCGCGCCGATCAGCCCCGCATCCAGGCGCATCATCCGCCGTTGTACTATCTCATCGCGGCGCTGGCGACGAGTTGGATCGCGCCCGATCGTGATGCGTTATACGAACCGATTCCCAACCCGTACTTCGGTTATCGCCAGTGGGAAATCAATAACGACAACAAGAATCATTATTTGCACAGCGCGGATGAGGCGTGGCCGTATCGCGGCGTCGTGTTGATGGTGCATGTGGCGCGCTGGGTCAATGTGATCCTCGGCGCGATCATGGTGTGGGTGACGTATCGCATCGGCCTGGCGATCTTTCCCGCGCGAAAGTTCGTCGCGGCCAGTGCGGCAGCGATTGTGGCCTTCAATCCACAGTTCCTGTTTATGAGCGGGGCGGTCAACAACGATGTGATCGCCGGACTATCTGGATCGATTCTGTTGCTGCTCGGCTTGAACCTCATTCGCTATGGATTGACGACACGGCGCGCCCTGGGTCTCGGTGTTGCGTTTGGGCTGGCCCTGATGGCGAAGTTCAATCTGGCCTTTGCCTTGCCGCTGATTGAACTCGCATTGGTGATCGCGATCTGGCCGCAGCGTGATTGGCGCGGCTTTCTCAAAGCGAATGTGGTTTTGATCGGCTGCGTCGCCGTGATCGCGGGCTGGTGGTTCGTGCGCAACCTGCAACTCTACGGCGAACCGACCGGCGTGCAGCGCATGAATGAATTGTGGGGCGGACGTGATCCGCGCACCAGTTTCTGGCTGGCGGTCAGCGAGATTCCGTATGCGTGGACAAGCCTGTGGGGACGCTTTGGCTACGGACAGATTCCGCTGCCGGATTCGATCTACCTGGGCGCATTGGCCGTGACTTTGATCGGTCTGGTTGGCCTGATCGTTATGCTGCTCCGGCGCAAGCGCATCTTCAATGCGATCCAGATCAAACAAATCAGCCTCGTCAGCTTCTCGGCGATATTATTCGCTGCGGCGTTGTTCGGCTACATGCTGAGCAGCACGGCCGGGCCGATGGGCCGCTTCTACTTTCCGGGGCTATCGGCGTTTGGGCTGCTGCTGGCGCTTGGATTGATGCAGGTGTTGAAAGAAGTCAGAATACAGAATACAGAATACAGAATTCAGTATGCTATTCCAGCTGTTGCTGTTTCACTGGCACTGGTGGCTTTCTCTGGCTATTTCATACCGGCCTATGCGGCACCGACGATATTAGTTGAGTCGCAACTCAAAATCACGCAGCCGATCAACGTGACGTTCGATGGCAAGGCCGAGTTGTTGGGTGCAGAGATCGATCGAACCGACGCACAGCCCGGCGATCCGATCCGCGTCACATTATACTGGCGTGCCTTGGCTCCGATGGATCAATCCTACGTCGAATTCGTTCACCTGATCGATCGGGAGGGTATCATCGTGGCGCAGCGGGATACGTGGCCGGGCCGCGGCATGTATCCGACGGTGGTGTGGCAGCCCGGTAAACTCTTTGCGGATACCATGTCGATAAATGTACCCGATGGGGCGTACGCGCCGAACGACGCGGTGATTCAAGTTGGATTGTATGACGCGCAAGATCAGCGGCTGACGGCAATCGATGCTGCCGGCCAATCGATCGATCAAAATGCTGTAACGCTGAGCCAGGTTGCGATCGCGCCACACGCCGGCGAGCGGCCGAATGCGATGCGCGTCAATTTTGGCAATAAGGTGGAACTGATCGGTTACGAGATGTTTCCGCAGGAACGCAGTATTTTCGCGGGTGAGGCGATCACCGTAACGTTATACTGGCGCAACCGTGGATCGTTCGAGGCGGATTACAGCGTGTTCCTGAACGCGCTACGGCCCAGCCTGCGGCCCAGCGCAGTGGATAGCAGCAAACCCATCCGCGGCAGTTTTTCGACAGCCACGTGGCAGCCCGGCCAGGTGATCACGGATGTGCGCGTGCTGATGTTTCCACCGACTGCTAAACCGGGACAACTCGACATCGAAGTCGGTTGGTTCCTGCCCATGGCTAGCCGGTTGGGTGTGCTGGCCGATGACGGTCACGTGCTTGATTCGAGGCAGTTGCTGAGTCCCATCCGAATACGAGAAAGGTGAAGCGGGTTGCGGCATGCGTGTTCCGTCTGGATAACGACTCCACGCAATTTGGAACACGCAACACGCAATCCGTCGTGCACAATATGCGTATTTCAATGATCGGTCCCTTCGGACTGCGACCTAAAGGCACGATGGCCGTGCGCGCCTTGCCGATGGCTAAGGCATTGGTCAAGCGCGGACATGCCGTGACGATGATTCTGCCGCCCTGGGATTTTCCGCAGGATGCGGGCCGATCGCTTGATGATGCGGGTGTGCAGGTCGAGAACATT
>JADGQE010000435.1 GCA_017882055.1 Thermoflexales bacterium | reverse complement strand
CCAGCTGCCCCGCCCAGACGAGGACTGGCTGCGCCTCCGGCCGGCGTGGGCTAAGTTGTCGAAAGAAGAGCGGGCCGCGTTCGCGACTAAAGTTGAACAAACCGCAGCGGCGAATCAGGCGCGCATTATCGAGACGGGCGGCAACGGCGATGACTAATCCCTTCCAAATCGTCTATACCCAAAGACTGGTCGGCGATGCCGATAACCGGTTGACCGAAGCCCGCCCTGACATCTATTTTCAGATCGGCTACTCGGCCATCCAGACCGGCTGGCTGCGAAAGTTCCAGCGGCGTTGGTCCGACCTGGGGGTACTGATCGGCCTCGGTCTCCATGCTCGGCCTTTGCTGGGTGACGACTTCAAACTGTTGTCCAAACTCGGCCTGGTCGGCCCCGCCGACGAAGGCCGCCTGTACGCGCGCGTGACCGACCTGGGGTTATCCGAGGTGACGGGCATCGATCGGGGCATTGGTGTTCCAACCTGCGCGAAACGGCTGGCGGAGGACCAATTGCTGCGTATCCTTGATCTCCCGGACGATTTCCGCGACAGTCATGGTCAATTCGAGGGGCGGCACGCCTATCTCCTCCTTGGCTCGGTCACTTCGCAGGCATTTGACCGTGTGGGATTACCCCACACGGTGACTTCCCACCGTGTGGGATTATCCCACACGGTGGACGGACATAACGACTCCCACCGTGTGGGATTACCCCACACAAAGAATATAACTACGTCTTTAACACCCGCAAAAAACGCGGGTGGGGCGGAAAGCGCCCCTGCCGGTTTTGATTCTGCCACTGAAACAGGTTCGGCTCTGGACGACGAACACGCGGCCGATTGGCCGACGCTCGATCCGTCCGGCAATGACGAAAGCGCGTCTCGCGCTGGCGCCGCAGCGGAAACTGCCACTGGAGCGCATCGCTCACAGCGAGACATCTGGCAGCGTCTCAATGCCGCGCTGGGTGACGAAAAGATCGCTATCGCTTTTCAAGCCGTGCTCGAAGTTGTTGAATCGCAGTTGGGTTTCACCGAAGTTGGCTTGCGGGCGGCCCGGCTCGCGTTTGCGCCGCTGCCTGATCGCCGCCGGCGCGTACTGGACGATCTGCGTCGCATGCAAGGTCGTGCTGATCTCAAGCCCAGCATCCGCAAACGCAATGTGATCGGCATCCTCACCCAAAACATCGGCGTGACGCTCGGCCTGGGCCTGGCGGCGGAGGGCAGTCTTCGCACGCTCGCCGATCGAGCCGACTATACCGCGATCGGTGGCCTGGTGGCTGAGTATGGATCTGAGGCCGTGTGGCTGACCGCCTGCGAGATCGCCGGTCAACGCTTTGAAGGTGATCCGATCGAGTATCTGCGGGCCGCGCTGCGCAATAAGCGCGTGCGCGAACGTGGGGCGAGTGGCGCACGGCCGGCACGCGACTTTGAGAGTGTCGATTACTTGAGCGAGCAAGTTGGGATAGGAGCCACATGAAACCTTTACGCATCAAAGTCTGCCCTCAGCCGGGCAACTGTCCGGGCGCCTACTTCGCGGCGAATCTAGCGCCGGATCATCCGCAATACGGGCGACTACTGCCGTGCGCTTGCGAGCGCCGTCGACAGGCAAAGGTGATTCAACAATCGCTGCCGGTTCGATTGCAGGCGATGACGTTTGAGACATTGGTGTTGAACCGCGGCAACCGTAATGCTGAAACCGTTGCACACCGTTTTGCGGCCGAGCCGTGGACCGAGCAGTTCTTCCTGACGTTGGTGGGGCCGAATCAACAGGGTAAAACGCATCTGGCCGTCGCGATCGTCAACGCGCTGCTCGAGCGGGGTGAGCCAGTGTACTTTGAGAATGTGCCGGCGTTGCTCGATCGGCTGCGCGGCGGCTACGACGACGGTCGGTTCTGGCAAACATTCGATCGCGCAAAAGATGCGCCGGTGCTGGTGCTGGACGATCTGGGGGCCGAACACCAGGGTCGGGCCGATGATCCGAATGGCGTGACGTGGGCCGTGGACAAACTCTATCAGATCGTCGATCAGCGCGTCGTCCATGAAGCGCCGACCATTGTCACGACCAATTTGACCCGCATGCAACTGTCGCCGCGGATTGCGGCGCGGCTATGGAACGGGCGTTATGCGATCGTCGTCGCGGTGGCCGCTGGCGCGGAGGTAAACGGATGAATAGATTGCACGGGGTTGTTAACTCCGCACTGACCATCGAGACCGGCGACATCCGCATCGACGACGCCGGAGTGATGATCGATCCGCCTGCGGTGACGATGTTCGATCAGCTGATCGCCTGGATCGAGGCTAAATGACGACTAACTTTGTGTTATTGCAAGGGCACTTCGAGTTTAAGAGTGCTCAGGATGTTCAGGTCAAGCAGGGCAAGTATTTGGAGAACGTGCGTCAAGTCGATGGCTTTATACATGTGGGCGGACTGACATTTGGCGGTCAGCACCATGTGCGGCTCCTCAATAAAGCCGCGCAAGTGGCCGAAAATTGGATACGTCAACGCAGTAACGAGGCCTTCCCGGAAGTCGTGATTGAAGGCCAGTTGTTTACTCCCCCGGATGGCAAAGCCTATGTCCTGGTCGAGCTCATTCGTTTCGTCGGCACACGCGATCTGAGATCGAGTAACTATCCGAGCCATCGCCGCCGGCCGCTGTAATGAGTGACAAATGTCAGCCGAATAGGCTGACATTTGTCAATTGGATACCCGGCGCGATTTTGATAGAATGCTGGGGTCTTTACACGCGCAAGCGTGTCTAACAATTGTAACTTAAAAAGCGTACTCCCCAGTCAGGGGGAGCGCGCTTTTTTTGTTTCCCGGCCTGAACGCGCGACGAGGGGATGCGATGACTACGAATAGCCCGAAAACCGCGACTGACCTGAAAGTTGACCAGGTACTGATCGATCGACTGCGGACGCTATTGGATGTACGCGAGACGCGCTACGTGGTGCTCGTGACAGATGAACGCCAGCAACGCGTCCTCGATGCGCGCGAAGTATCCCTCGCCGAGATGGTGGCCATTCTGGATGCGAATGGCCTGCTAATGGGGCCGGCGACCGCGGCGCAACCAGGTTAGTTAGCGCGTGTTTCTCCCGCGCAGGAGCAGGGGATTATGCCGGCCTACAATCAAGTCCATCTACGCGGTGAAGTGGCCGACCGGCCCTATTTCGATCTGGTGCCCGTGCGTCAAAAGGACGGCCGCGATCGGATTGCCTTCCTGCGGGTGTCGATCTGGGTGCAGCGCGATGACGAGCAACCCCAGCCGGACGATCGCCTGCCGGCCGATCAAGTGCGGGTGGTGGCCTACGGCCGGCTG
>JADGQE010000087.1 GCA_017882055.1 Thermoflexales bacterium | reverse complement strand
GTCGCGGGCGGTGAGCTCTATCAGTGGAATGAAGCCTCGACCTATATTCAGGAGCCGCCGTTCTTCAAACAGACTACGCTGGAAGTGCTGCCGATCCAGCCGCTGAAGGACATGCGTGTGCTGGCGATCTTCGGCGATTCGGTCACGACCGATCACATTTCGCCGGCGGGTAACATTGCGGAGAACAGTCCGGCGGGCCAATATCTCATTTCGCTGGGCGTGTCGAAGAAAGACTTCAATCAATACGGCACGCGGCGTGGCAACGATCAGGTGTTGACACGCGGTACGTTCGCCAATATCCGCATCAAGAACTTGATGGTACCGGGTGTCGAAGGCGGAGTCACCATTCATCAGCCAGGCGGCGAACGGATGAGCATCTTCGATGCGGCGATGAAATATAAGGAAACGGGTGTTTGGTCAGTCGTGCTGGCCGGCAAAGAATACGGCACCGGATCAAGCCGAGACTATGCCGCCAAGGGGCCGTATTTGCAAGGCGTGCGCGTCGTGATTGCCGAATCGTTCGAGCGCATTCACCGCAGCAACCTGGTCAACATGGGTATTCTGCCCTTGCAATTCAAAGACGGGCAGGGCGTCGAGTCGCTGGGTTTAACCGGCAGGGAAGTGATCGACATCATCGGTCTTGATGACAATCTGAAGCCGCGCCAGGACGTGACGGTCCGTGCGAAGAAAGATGATGGTTCGATCGTGGAATTCAAAGCGACGGTGCGCATCGACACGCCGGTTGAAGTGGAATACTATCGCAATGGCGGAATTCTGCAGACGGTGCTGCGGAAGTTGGTGAAAGAGGCGTAAGCAACCGTCAACGGACTTGAAATCGGACAAGCGGACAGAATCGGATGCCGACCGTATCCGTTTCCGTCCGTTTGTCCGTTTTGCGAAGCAGTCCGTTGAGGGCTATAGTCCGCATCGATACGCCGGTCGAAGTAGAATATTATCGCAACGGCGGGATTTTGCAGACAGTGCTGAGGAAGTTGGTGAAAGAGAACTAACCGCAAAGAAAGCTGAGATCGCGGAATACAAAACAGCGGACCTCAATCGTTTGATCGAGGTCCGCTATTCGTTTATCCGATGAACATTCGTTGCTTACTTATTGGCGTGCGCCATATAGGCTTCCACGGTTAGCAAGTTCGATCCGGCTTTTTTGATGACGTCCAGGTTCGTCTGTGCGCTCGAGACTTCTTCCAGCTGCTCGTTGACGAACCATTGCAGGAAGTTCTGAGCGATGTAGTTCTTCTCCGCGATCGCCAGCGTGACCAGATCGTTGATCTGATTGGTCGTGCGGATTTCAGCGTCGAATGCCAGCTGCGCGGCTGCTTCCGCTGAAGCGAAAGCGTTCTGCACGGCGGGGATGGCGGGAATCTCCACCTTGCCGCCGGCATCGATCAGGAACTCCAGAAACTTCATGGCATGCCCACGCTCTTCTTCGGCCTGCTTATAAAATATCTTCGCCAACCCTTTCAGGCTTTCCGCGTCGAAGTAGACGGCGATGGCAACGTACTGATTCGAGTTGCCCAGTTCGTGTCCAATTTGTGCGTTGAATGCGGCGTTGATCTTGTCACTGATAAGCATTGCAAATCCTCCTGGAATGTAGTGTAGTCGCGGGGGTCCGCGTAGAGGTGTCGAACTTCACGGATAATTATAACCCGTCACACTCAAAAAGCGCAATGTGTGAAACTGCGTCGTTAAAGAACGTGCGTCGCTGATCGATTTGGCCTATCTGCTATAATTGCAATTAGCTTATCCCGTCTTTCAGACCTGAGGAACCTATGGCTATTAAAGTGAAAAATGCCAGGAAGATCGTCGTGCCGGGCACCCGCTACGCCAACGATGTGCGCATGGCGATCGAAATGGAACAAGGCAATCCGCTGACGGCGGGGCAAGATATTTTGCTGGAGCAGTTAGCGGCCGAAGGAAAAACGACGGCTCAACAGGCGGTCGAGCAGCTGCTGGCACTGCGACCTAAAGCGTGGGGATAAATACCAGCGACGGTAGGCCCTCTGGTAAAGGTCGTTGCGATGCGCGGTGAAGTTGTGCTGCAGATCGGGCAACGGAGTGGCTGGCTGCGCTTGAGTAATCCGATCGAGATCATCGACGCGCATGCTCTTGACGAAGTGACGGCCGGGTTCCGTGCGATCGAGGCGGCGGTTGACAGAGGTTTATATGCGGCCGGGTTCATCACCTATGAGGCTGCGCCCGCGTTCGATTCGGCCCTGCGAGTTCGTGCGTCAAGTGCGCTGCCGCTGTTGTGGTTCGGCTTGTACGATCGAATTGAAACGATCGATTTGCCGGCCGGCCCCGATCGGCCCGCGTATTCGCTGGGGGAGTGGGCGGCGACGGTGCCGTGGGCGGAGTACGAACGATCGATCGACACCATCAAGAACCATATTGCCGCCGGCAACACGTATCAAGTCAACTACACTTATCGCCTGCGCGCGCCCTTCCATGGCGCTGCGTGGGATTTCTTTTTGACGTTGGCTCATCGGCAGCCGGTGGGCTATGCGGCCTACGTGGATACCGGACGATACGCCATCTGTTCCGCATCGCCTGAACTATTTTTCCAGTTGTCCGGACGTGATCTCAGGTCGAAGCCGATGAAAGGCACGGCCGCGCGCGGCCGCACGCTGGCCGAAGATCGAGCGAACAGGCAGTGGCTGTATCACTCGGAGAAGAATCGCGCCGAGAACGTGATGATTGTCGATATGGTTCGCAACGACATGGGCCGCGTCGCCGAGATCGGCTCGATCAGTGTGTCCGGCCTGTTTGCCATTGAGCGTTACCCGACCGTATTGCAAATGACCTCGACGGTTACCTCACGAACTGATGCACCGCTGATGGATGTGATGACCGCGCTGTTTCCATGCGCCTCGATCACGGGCGCGCCTAAAGTTCGCACGATGGACATCATCGCCGAATTGGAAACGACGCCGCGTGGCGCGTACACCGGCTGTATCGGCTACCTCGCGCCGGGACGTCAAGCACAGTTTAATGTTGCTATTCGCACGGCCACGATCGATCGGGACATAGACCAGGCTGAGTACGGTGTCGGCGGCGGGATCGTGTGGGATTCTGATGCGGCGGACGAATACCGCGAATGCGAGATCAAAACGCGCGTGTTGATGCAGGCTCGCCCTACATTTGATTTGCTGGAGTCGCTGCTGTGGACGCCCGACGAGGGCTATTTTCTGCGCGATCGGCATTGGCAGCGCCTGGCGGATTCGGCAGAATACTTTGATATTCCACTTGATCGACTGGCAATCGAGGCGCAACTCGATTCACTGAGTTCGACGTTAGTGCGCGTGGCCCACAAGATTCAAGTGCGCGTATCGCTGCAAGGCGCCGCGACTGTGTCGGCCACACCGTTAAGCCAGATCCCGCTTCCGCAGCCGATGCGGGTGACGCTGGCCGCGCAGCCGGTTGATTCCGCTGATCCGTTCTTGTTTCATAAAACAACGCAGCGCAGTGTTTATGAAGTCGCGCGCGCCGCCCGGCCCGGTTACGACGACGTCATCTTGTGGAACGAGCAGGGTGAGATCACCGAATCGACGATTGCCAATGTCGTGATTGATCTGGACGGTGAGCTGCTTACGCCGCCGCTTGCGTGCGGGTTGTTGCCTGGCACGTATCGGGCGTGGTTGATCGATCGGCGCGTGATTCACGAGCAGGTGATCTCGATCGCTGAAATCAAATCCGCTCGCCGGATTTATCTGATCAACTCGGTGCGCAAGTGGATTGACGTGGTGGTCGATGAGGCCGCTGATTGAACGGTGAGACCGTTGGCGAAAACGAAACTTCGACGATCCCGGTCGCAAAATCATGCTATAATCCCGTTCGACAGTCTGGGCCACTATTTCTTTCGCGCAAGAGGAGCTTCTAGTGATGACAACCGATGGACAAAAGATCACGCTTCAGAATGGCAAACTGATCGTGCCGAACAAGCCCGTACTCCCGTTCATTGAAGGCGATGGTACGGGGCCGGACATCTGGCGGGCCAGCGTGCGCGTATTCGACGCGGCTGTGGAAAAGGCTTATCAGGGTGAACGCAAGATCGTCTGGAAGGAAGTGCTCGCCGGCGAAAAAGCGTTTACGGCGGTCAATAACTGGCTGCCCGATGAAACCGTCGAAGCCTTCCGCGAATACCGGGTCGGCATCAAAGGCCCGTTGACCACGCCGATCGGCGGCGGCATCCGATCGCTCAATGTGGCGCTGCGGCAGATGCTCGATCTGTACGTGTGCCTGCGGCCGGTGCGCTGGTTCAAAGGTGCGCCCTCGCCCGTGAAGCATCCAGAAAAAGTGGACATGGTGATCTTCCGCGAGAACACCGAAGACATTTACGCGGGCATCGAGTTCGAGCAAGGCTCGGACAACAATACAAAATTCTTGGAACTGTTCAAGGCGAATTTTCCTAAGGAATACAGCAAGATTCGTTTCCCGGATTCATCGGGCATCGGCATCAAAGCCATCTCGCGCGAAGGCACCGAACGTCTCGTCCGCGCCGCGATCAATTATGCGCTGGCGAACAAGCGCCAGAGCGTCACCTTTGTGCACAAAGGCAACATCATGAAATACACGGAAGGCGCGTTCCGTAACTGGGGCTACGCTTTAGCCGAGCGTGAGTTTGCGGCACAAACCTATACCTGGGAGCAGTGGGAGCGCACCAAGAAGGTCAAAGGCGAAGCGGCGGCGAACGCGGAACAAAAATCGGCGCTCGCGTCCGGCAAGATTTTGATCAAGGATGCGATTGCGGATATTGCTCTTCAGCAATTTCTGACCCGCCCCGAAGAGTTCGACGTCATCGCCACGATGAACCTCAACGGCGATTATGAATCCGACGCGCTTGCCGCGCAGGTCGGCGGCCTCGGCATTGCGCCCGGCGGCAACCTCAACTATCTCACCGGCCACGCCATCTTCGAAGCGACGCACGGCACCGCGCCCAAGTATACCAATCTCGACAAAGTCAATCCGGGCTCGGTCGTCCTCTCGGGTGAAATGATGCTGCGCTATCTGGGCTGGGTCGAAGCGGCCGATCTGATCATCAAAGGCATGGACGGCGCGATCGGCCACAAGATCGTCACGTATGACTTTGCGCGCTTGATGGAGGGCGCCAAAGAGGTCAAATGTAGTGAGTTCGGCGACGCGGTGATCGCAAACCTGTAAACACCAGGGCGGGGCAATGGCTCCGCCCTGGTGTTTAATTTTTCAGATCATCAAGGAGAAAACTCATGACAACCGTTCGACGTGTATACCTGTATCTGGCCTCTTTTATTGGGTTGTTGTTGGCGGTAGTGGGGATCGTTTTATTGATAGGGTTGATCGTCGATCAAGGCTTCGAGGCCTTCCGGGGTTCCTCCGTATTGGGTAGTACCAGCGCGCTGGCGCTGATCATCGTGGGCGTTGTGGGCTGGCGTGTCTACTGGCGCGTCGTTCAACGCGACGCGAACAGTGTGCCCCAGGAACGGGCCTGCGGTACGCGCAAAGCTTATCTATATGGTGTGATGACCCTCAGCCTGGTCATTGCGCTGGTCATCATCCAGTTGTTGTTAAGCGAGATGCTCATCCGCTTGTTCGATACCGGCTGGCAAGGTTACAAGCCCTGGACGCCGTTGTTGAGCGCGATCTGGCTGGTGGTGATCTGGCGCTGGCACGATTGGATTGCGCTAACCGATCAATCGGCCAACTCCGACGGGACACGCGGCGGCGATCTGCGGCGCGGTTACTGGTTCGTGTTGGCGGCTTATGGGGTCTTTGGCACGATCAGTGGTTTGACGACATTTTTCGCCGGGCTGCTGTCGCATTTGGGCGGTCGTGCGCCCTTGGCCGCCCGCGGAACATGGATGCAAACCTTGTTCCCGCCGCTGGTACAGATCCTGGTCGCTCTGGTGGTGGTCTGGTTCTTCTGGCGGTCGTCGCAGCGGAAAGCCGCCGCGGGCGATGAAGTCGAACGATCAGCCCGGCTGCGATCGATCTTGATTCACCTGGTTGTTTTTGTAGCGGCGATCTTCGTACTGGGCGGCACACAGACGGCGTTGACCGATATTCTGGGACGACTGCTGAATGGTCCCTCGCGCGATTCGCTGTTGGTGTTGACGCTCAATGGCCCGCTGGCACAAATCATCGTCGGCATATTAATCGGCTGGTACTTCCTCAAGGCCGTGCGACCAACGTTGAATACCCCTCGCCTGGCCGAATATATCATTACGGGTGTGGCGTTCTTCATCGGTTTGGCTGCCTTGATTTCGTTGGTGACTGCGTTACTGCAAGTGTTAGGCGGGCGTGGTCAACGGATTGAAACTTTGATCGTGCAAATCCTGCCGGGGTTGCTCATCGGCGGCATCGTCTGGTTGTGGCGCTGGTCGCGCTTGGAAAAAGACGCGAAGGCGGTAGCTCCATCGGCTCAGGAAACCGTTGTTCCAATTTCCGGCGAAGCCGGGCTGGTTCAACCTGGAGTCAACGAAGCGCGAACCTATGTGTGGCGCAAGGTCTATCTTTACTTCTTCCAGTTCGTGGGTCTGATCATGCTGCTGATCGGCAGCGTGATTTTGCTCCAGACTGTGCTGACGCAGATCTTTGGAACTTCCAGCCGATCCGGATCGTCAGGCAACCTGTTCGCCGATTTGGCCAGTCCGCTGGCATTGCTGATCGTGGGCGGCGGCCTGATGTTCTACCTGCTGCGCGTCATCACGGCCGATGCGCGGCTGAGCGGCCTGTCAGCCGATGAGCTGATGCGCCGGACGCTGGGCGATACGTGGCCCACCTGGATCCCGATCGTGTTGATCTTCGGCATCCTGCCGATCTTCATCATTGTGTTGCTGGCGCTGCTCGGCCCGGCGATCGGCAACATCTTTAGCAATATTTCCGGAGGCCTCTGAACGCGACTCGGTCGCTAGCGACAGAGCGCCGGATTGCTTTTGCTCCTTGACGGGAGTACGTCATTGGCGTATACTTTAGCCAGGTCTGAAGCGCGACCGTGGTGCTTGCATGGTTATCATTGAGACCGCCGTCTTTACTCGACGTATGAACGGGTTGCTGACGGAAGATGAATACCGGCAACTGCAAACGGCCCTGGTCAATCGTCCTGATGCGGGTGCGATTATCAAGGGCAGCGGCGGATTAAGGAAGATTCGGTGGGTATTGACTGGAAAGGGCAAACGGGGCGGCGTGCGCATTATCTATTACTGGTCTCCGGCTCGTGAACAGCTGCTCATGCTGTTTGTTTATGCCAAGAATGAGCGCGATGACTTATCCGCGTCTCAACTCAAGATTCTACGGCACATCGTTGAGGATGAGTACCCATGAAAGACGAACTGTTTAATGAACTGGTATCGAGCGTGCGCGAAGGCGGCGCAATTTTGCGCGGTGAAGTAACGCCATCCCGCACGTTCGTAGTGAGTGGACCAAACATCAAACGACTGCGTGCTAACTATCGTCTCTCGCAAGGTCAATTTGCGGCCCTGCTGGGAATCAGTGTGGGAACGTTACGAAACTGGGAGCAAGGCCGCCGCGAGCCAGACGGTCCCGCGCGCGTCCTGTTGCAAGTCGCTGCGCGGCATCCTGAGGCGGTATGGGATGTAGTCCGCCCTGTCGCTCGGCGCCGGATGCTGAGTAAAGTATAAAAGAGTACCCATTAACCGAATCGATAAAGATGAATAGCAGCTGCGCCCGATCGACCATCGATCGGGCGTTTTCTTTGCCGCAGCTCGTCAAGTGGAGTATAATGTTCAATGTCATGATGAGTGACCTTTGCGTTCGACGGTATCCCCGCCGCTCGACGCAAGTTGTGATTTTTTGCCAGGGTTTTACCGGACGCACCAGCCCTATCTCAAAGGGCTGTTTGAAAATCACTCAATGGGAGGCCGTATGTCTACTGTGGCAAGCCAGCCCCGCACCGCCATTAAAGGCGGTGCCATCTATCGGGGCGGCACAGGTATGTTGACCTGGCTGCTGCATCGCATCAGCGGCGTGGCCGTGGTCTACTTCTTAACACTCCATATCTTTGAGGCGATGAATTTGTTTGGCGGCCCCGCGGCGTATAACGCCGCAACCGACGCTTACAAGCAGCCGTGGTTCCGGCCGTTTGAAGTGGCTCTGGTTTTGGCCGTGGTCTATCACGCGCTCAATGGCCTGCGCGTGGCGATGTTCGATTACTGGCCGCAGACGACGAAGCATCACCGCATTGTCTTTCGGATCGGCGCGGCAATCTTCGTCTTGATTGCCCTGGCCGTGGCGATCGTCATGCTGCGCCCGTTGTTCAGCCTGAGCCTGGCGCAGATTTTTGAAGTGAAGAGTGCGGGCAGTTTGATCTATGCGCTGGTGATCGTGCTGCCGGTGGCGCTGCCGGTGCTCTACATTGCCTGGCGCGGATCGGGCTTATCCACCGGCCCGATGATCGTCTCGCCCTCCAGCAGCCGGCCCGCACCGACCATGAGCCGCTTCGAGAATCTGGCGTGGCAGTTCATGCGCCTGTCGGGCGTGGTGATGGTGCTGCTGATTTTCTTGCATCTGTTCATCATGCACTTCACCAACGACATCACAGCCATCACCGGCCAATTCGTGTTCGATCGATTTGCCGCCACCCCGATCTGGATCATCATCGATCTGTTGATCTTGTTCCTGGCATGGCTGCATGGCCTGAACGGTCTGCGCATCGTGCTGACCGATTACATCCGGCGCGGCAATGCGCGCAAGATTGTATTGGCCGTCATCGGCCTGTTTGGTCTGGTGTGGCTTGCGACGGGCGCGGCCGTGCTGTTCTATGTTCAGCGGGGACTGGGAGCGTAACATGGCGACTCAACATGAATTTGAGGCACTCGTCGTCGGCGCAGGCGGCGCAGGTTTGATGGCGGCGCTGCACTGCTCGAAGACCGTCAAGAACACCGCCGTGATCAGCAAACTGTATCCCACGCGATCACACACCGGCACCGCACAGGGCGGGGTGGCTGCGCCGCTGGGCAACATGGAAGAAGATCGCTGGGACTGGTATATGTACGACACCGTCAAAGGCGGCGACTACCTGGTCGATCAAGATGCGGCCGAAGTGCTGGCGAAGGAATCGGTCGATGCCGTGATCGAACTGGAGCACATGGGCCTGCCCTTCGATCGCACGCCCGATGGCAAGATCGAGCAGCGGCGTTTCGGCGGCCACACGCGCAACTTCGGCGAAGCGCCGGTCATGCGATCGTGCAAGGCGGCCGATCGCACCGGCCACATGATCTTGCAGACGTTGTATCAGCAGTGCATCAAGCAGAACGTGAAGTTCTTCGATGAATATCAGGTCATCGATCTGATCATCGAAGACCAGGTGTGCCGGGGCGCGGTTGCCGTGGAAATTTTGACGGGCGAGATTCACGTCTTTCATTCAAAGGCCACGCTGTTGGCGGTGGGCGGCTTCGGGCGCGTGTGGTCCGTCACCTCGAACGCCCATTCGTTGACGGGCGATACCGTCGCGACGGTGCTGCGTCACGATCTGCCGCTGGAAGACATGGAGTTCTTCCAGTTCCATCCGACCGGCATT
Organism: Thermoflexales bacterium; assembly: GCA_017882055.1. Taxonomy (GTDB): domain Bacteria; phylum Chloroflexota; class Anaerolineae; order Fen-1058; family Fen-1058; genus JADGQE01. The sequence goes on along the minus strand of JADGQE010000087.1, from coordinate 1,924 downwards.
TACCGAATGGGCGTACTGCTCTCTGAAGCCCTGCGCGGTGAAGGCGCGATCTTCGTCAATGATAAGGGCGAGCGCTTCATGGAGCGCTACGCGCCGAATATGAAAGACCTGGCCTCGCGGGATGTGTGCAGCCGATCGATTTATCTGGAAATCCGCGAAGGGCGCGGCATCGGTGGCAAAGACTACGTGCACATCGACGTGCGTCCGGAGACGATCAACAAATACAAGAGCGGCCCCGGCGGCAAGCCGGTCACGGCGGAGCATCTTGAAGCGGCTTTGCCGGACGTGTTTGAAATGGCCCGCATCTATCTCGGCGTCGAGCCGATGAAGGAAGGCATTCCGGTTCAGCCGACGGCGCACTACGCGATGGGCGGCGTCCCCACCGATCTCGATACGCGCGTCCTGGCGGATGAGCAAGGCGCGATCGTAAAAGGGTTGTACGCCGCGGGTGAATGCGCCTGCGTTTCGGTGCACGGCGCCAATCGGCTGGGCACCAACTCGCTGGTGGATTTGATCGTGTTCGGCCGGCGCGGCGGCAGGGCGATGGCCGAGTACGTGCAGCATGCTGATCTTGCGCCGCTGCCTAAAAATTCAGAAGCCTACACGTTGTCTGAGTTGGAGCGCATTCGCAAGAGCAACGGCCAGGAGAAGCCGGGCCAGATTCGTCTTGAGATGCAGAAGACGATGATGGATTGGGTCGGCGTGTTTCGTGAAGGGCCGACGATCAAGCAGGCACTCGATAAAGTCCACGAGTTGCAGGCGCGCTACCAGCACATTGCCATCGATGACAAGGGCAGCAAGTTCAACACGGATCTGCTCGAAGCGTGGGAACTGGGCTGCCTGCTCGATCTGGCCGAAGTCACCGCGTACTCGGCGCTGAACCGCACCGAAAGTCGCGGTGCGCACGGACGCGAAGATTTCCCCAAGCGCGACGATGTCAACTGGCTCAAGCATACCTTTGCCTGGCGTAAGAACGGCGTACTGAGCGTGGCTTATAAGCCGGTGACGATCACGAAGTTCGAGCCGAAGGAACGAAAATATTAAATAGACTTTATCCGAAATAACAAATTAGGACGCAGACCCTGGCACTGCCCGCCACGCCATGTCCCGGCCAAAGGCCGGGTGGCGCGCAGGCGGGGGCAAGTGTGCACGCAGATTCCGCAGATAAAATGGGGAAATCAGCGTACATCTGCGAAATCTGCGTTCCAAAATGCTTGATCAAGAACACCGTCGCTTATTTCGAATAAGGTCTAGTCAAGGATGAAGGCGGAAGGATGAAAGTTCACATCAAAATTCAACGCTTCAATTCCGAAGTGGATAACGCTCCTTACTGGAGCGACCATGATGTTGAAGCCGAGCTAACCGATCGGGTGCTGGATGTCCTCAATCAAGTGAAGTGGTTTCAGGATGGCACGCTGGCTTATCGCCGATCGTGCGCGCACGGCATCTGCGGCTCGGACGCGCTGCGCATCAATGGTCGCAATCGACTGGCCTGCAAAACGCTGGTGAAAGATGTCGGGGCGAAGATCACGGTGCAGCCTTTGATGGGGATGCCGATCATCAAAGACCTCGTCGTCGATATGGAAGGCTTCTTCGCCAAGTATCGATCGGTTAAGCCGTATCTGATCAACGACGAGCCGGAGCCGGAGCGCGAGCGATTGCAAACGGTGGAACAACGTACCCGCTTTGACGATACTACCAAGTGCATTTTGTGCGCGGCCTGCACCACGTCGTGCCCGTCGTTCTGGGCCGCGAACGGCGAGTACATTGGCCCGGCGGCGATCGTTCAGGCGCATCGTTTCACTTTCGACAGCCGCGATCACGGCGGCCAGGAGCGGCTGGCGATCCTCGGCGACGAGATGGGCGTGTGGCGCTGCCGCACGGCCTTCAACTGCGTCGAGGCTTGCCCGCGCGGCATCGACAT
>JADGQE010000086.1 GCA_017882055.1 Thermoflexales bacterium | reverse complement strand
CGTTGGCCGGCGCGCAGGTGTTCTTCAAGTGCGAGAATTTGCAGCGGGCGGGCGCGTTCAAATTTCGCGGCGCGTATAATACGATCAGCCAGCTAACGGCGGAACAACGTCAACGCGGCGTGGTGGCTTTTTCGTCGGGCAATCATGCGCAGGGCGTGGCACTCGCCGCCCGGTTGTTGAATACGCCCGCCGTGATTGTCATGCCCGGCGATGCGCCCGAAGTGAAGTTGACGGCGACGCGCGGCTACGGCGCGGAAGTGGTAGTCTACGATCGCGTCGAGCAGAAGCGCGAAGTCATTGCCCGGCAAATCGCAGACGAGCGCGGCCTGGCGCTGGTGCCGCCCTTTGATCATCCGCATATCATCGCCGGGCAGGGGACGGCGGCGTTGGAACTGCTAACGGATGTGCCTGACCTCGATGTGCTGCTGGCGCCGATTGGCGGCGGCGGATTGATCAGCGGGTGCAGTATCGCCGCGCACGCGCTGCGCCCCGGCCTGCGCATCATCGGCATCGAGCCGGAGACGGCCAACGACACGTATCAATCGCTGCAAAAAGGCGAACGTGTTTCGACACCCCAGTCGCATTCCGTCGCAGATGGTTTGCTGCCGACCATGCCCGGCGAGCTGACGTTTGCCATTATGCAGCAGCATCTTGAAACGGTGGCACTGGTCGCCGACGACGAAATGGTTGAAGCGGTGCGTTTCTTGTTATTACGCCTGAAATTGCTGGTCGAGCCAAGCGGTGCAGCACCGGCCGCCGCTTTGATGCAGGGCAGAATATCCAACGTGGCGGGCAAGAAAGTGGGCATCGTTTTGTCGGGCGGCAACCTCGATCCGAAGAGCCTGTCGGAATTTTTGCGTGAGGTGTGAGCTTCGGTGCAACTCGAAACACAGCGACTTCTTATCCAAACCTTGCTCGAGGCCGACGCGGCGGCTGTGTTGAAAGTTTACGAGCAGTCGCAAGACTTCTTTGAGTTGCAAACCACCGAGCCGCCGTCGATCGAGCGAGTTCGCGCGGACATCCAATTGGCGCAGCCGCGAGGCAGCCTGTTCGTCGGACTATTCGATCGGGCGTCCGGTGAACTGATCGGCGTGGCCGATTTTGTGCCGAAGAACTTTCGAGGCCAGGCGGACTACGCCTGGCTGACGGCGTTGGTGATCCGCGGCCCCGATCGGCGCAAAGGCTATGGCCGCGAAGCCTATCGCGCGATCGAGCAATCCATCTTTGATGATCCGGCGGTGAAGCGCATCGGCCACGCGCTGATTCCGCAGTATGCGGCGGGGCTGGCCTTTGCCGAGAAAATGGACTTTGAGCGCGCAGGCGGGCCGTTCAAAAACAAGCGCGGCTATGGTTTGTATTCGTTCGTGAAGAAACGACCCGGCCTGCCGGAAACACCGGGCGAGAAAATCTGGCAGGCCAGCCAGCATGTTTTGAAAGAGCCATGATTCTGATCGCAAGGTCGTCGTTCCAAATCTTTCAACAGGAGACACCAGGAATATGCCGGACACCATCAATCACACCATCGATCTCAAAGCATCCATGCAGCAAATATACGATTGGACCGAGGATCCGGCGGCCAGTTTATTGTTTGCGCCGGTCAAGGAAGTGTCGGACGTGGTGCGTGACGCGCACGGGCGAATGGCCTCGTTTAAGACGAAGCGCGGCACGGTGCAATTCAGGCTGCATGAATATCCGCAGCGTTGGGAGGCCGAGTATTGTTGGCGTGGCTTCAGGACGCGCTATGAGACGCGCGTTCAGCGCTACGGCGAAGCGTGGGTGCGCTTGACCATCGATATCAATATTCAGCCGCAGTCGTTCATGGCGCGCTTGAGTAGTTCGCGCGTGCGATCGAGTTTCAATCACAAATTGACTCAATGCCTGGCCGCTGCCGGGGTGAAGTTCAATTCAACCGGCAACGCGTAAGACAACACGTTGCCGGCCTGGCTGTCCTTCGAAGTCGTGCCCAGGGCGTTGGCTGAGGGCCCTGTTCAAGGGTGCAGCCATCAGCCGCTGATCGATTTCGTATTTTGGCTGCCGGAGGCGGCATTGAATCGATCGGGCGCGGGCAGATGGAAGCGGCCCGCTCGCTGGGCATGAGTTATCTTCAGGCGATGCGCACCATCATCCTGCCGCAAGCCGTGCGGCGCGTGCTGCCGCCGTTGGGCAATGACTTTGTCTCCATGATCAAAGATTCGTCGCTGGTTTCCGTGCTGGGGTGCGTGACATCACGCAGGAAGCGTCGGCGTCCCGCCGATGATCCGCGTCCTCGCGGATCGAGAGCGAAAGGGAATGTGCCAGGCGGTAGGCATGGCGCACTACCTCAGCGCTTCATTCGGGGTTGCCCGGCTTTGTTGTTTTCGACTAAACAGGAGAAATCATGAACATACTAAAGCAACTCTCTTCGCAAGCAAGCGATCGCACTGAAGAATCCAACAAGCGGGTGGCCGCGCGGGTTTTGAAGCAGCCGGCACTGCTCGCCGAGATCGCAATCGGTCTCGCTTCGACCGATACGAAACTCGTCGGCGATTGCGCCGAAGTGATGACGTTCGTGGCTGCGGATAAGCCGGAGCTCGTCGCGCCATATGCGGCGGCGCTGATTGCCCTGATCGATCACAAAGACACCCGCGTGCGCTGGGAAGTCATGCATAGCCTGGCCGAGATCGCAGTGCAAGTGCCCAAGAAAATCTCGCCGATTCTGCCGCGCCTCGTCGAGAAGATCGATCGCGATAAGAGTGTCATCGTGCGAGACTATGCGCTGCTGGCTTTAGGCGAATACGGCGGCACCAGCGTAGAAGCCGCGCGCTACGTCTGGCCCCATCTCCGTAAGTCGCTGGAGATGTGGGAAGGCAAACACGTCGGCAAAGTGTTGGAAGCGATGCAGAAATCGGCGGCGATCGATCCCAGTCTCAAAGTCGAAGTTGCAATCATCGCGCAGCGTTTCCTGGAAGACAAACGCGCCAGGGTGCGGACGCTGGCGAAGCGTTTGCAAAAAGGAGCGGCGACATGAAACTCTCCGGCCTGCATTTGCTCTTAACCTACCAGTGCACGTTTGAATGCGATCACTGTTTTGTGTGGGGCAGCCCGTGGCAGAGCGGCGTGATGACGCTGGACAACCTTCGACGCATCCTGCATGAGGCGCAAGACCTGGGCACGATCGAGTCGATCTATTTTGAAGGCGGCGAGCCGTTTCTGTATTACGCCACTTTGCTCACGGGTGTGCGTGAAGCAGCCTTGCTGGGCTATCGAGTGGGCATCGTGTCGAATGCCTATTGGGCGACCAGCGTCGATGATGCCGTTGAATGGCTCAGGCCGTTGGCGGGATTGATTACGGCTCTCTCGGTGAGCAGCGATGAATTTCACTGGAACGAGAAGCTGAGCCGGCAAGCGCAGAACGCTCGCGCGGCAGCCGATCAGCTGGGCATCCCGATCGGCCTCATCAGCGTGGCGCAGCCCGAAGCCGCCAACGCTGCATCGGTGGTCGGCCAACTGCCCGCCGATGAATCAGGCGTGATGTATCGCGGGCGGGCCGTTGACAAACTCGCCGCGCGTGCCAGGCAGCGACCCTGGACAGAATTCACGCAGTGCCCGCACGAAGACCTGCGTGAGCCGGGACGCGTACACCTCGATCCGCTGGGCTACCTGCACATTTGTCAGGGCATCTCCATCGGCAACATCTATCAGACATCGTTGAAAGAGATTTGCGCGGCGTACGATCCGGCTTCGCACCCGATCGCAGGCCCGTTGCTGCAAGGCGGCCCGGCCGAACTGGCCAGACGCTATGAGGTGCCGCATGCCGACCGTTATGCCGATGCGTGCCATTTGTGTTATGATACGCGCCGGGCATTGAGGGCGCAATTTGCCGAAAGCCTGACGCCCGACTCGATGTATGGTATCTTCAACTAAGAATCTTTGATTCTGAAACTATCTTTGTAAAGGAACTGGTTCTCATGGCAACAAAAGCTGCAGTCGATGAATTTGTTTCACAGAAGACATTGGCCATCGTCGGTGTGTCACGCGATCCGAAGAAATTCGGCAGCATGGTTTTTCGCGAACTCAAAGCGAAAGGCTACCGCGTCTTCCCGGTCAATCGCAACGTCGAAAGCGTGGAAGGCGATAAGTGTTTCGCCAACCTGAGTGCGCTGCCGGAAAAGGTGGATGGGGTGGTCGTCGTCGTGCCGCCCAAAGAGACGGAGCAGGTCGTGCGCGAAGCCGAAGCCGCCGGCATTCGCCGGGTGTGGATGCAGCAGGGCGCTCAATCGGAGGCCGCTATTCGTTACTGCCAGGAGCATAACATCAGCGAAGTGCACGGTGAGTGCATCATGATGTTCGCCCAGCCGGTCAAATCGTTCCATCGCTTTCATCGCGGCGCATGGAAGTTGTTTGGCAAGCTGCCGCATTGAGACGGGCGCTGTTTGTGATCTACGGCCTGATCGTCGAGCGCAGCACACCCGACGAGTTCTTCAAGGCCCCCAAAGAAGAACGTACCCGACAGTTCCTCAGTCAAATCCTGCACTGAGAGTATTTAGAAGCTAGAATCCAGAAGTCAGAATCTCATCTTCTGACTTCTGGATTCTGTATTCTATCTCCTTTCCTCGGAGGTTCGCTTGTCCCTGATCGTCGATGCTCACGAAGATATTGCTTCGAATATGTTAGCTTACGGGCGCGATTACGCGAAGAGCGCGCAGGCCATTCGCGCGCGGGAAGCGGGCGGCCCGATCGAGCAGGCCGCGGGCACGGCCCTGCTCGGCTTGCCCAATTGGCTGGCAGGCGGCATCGCCGTGATCTTCGGCACGCTGTTTACCGCGCCCGAACGCTGGCGGACCGATCCACTTGAAAAGACTTACTCGACGCCGAATGAAGCGTATAGGCTGGCGCGGCAGCAGATCGATATTTACCAGCGCCTGGCCGACGAGCACCCGCAGTTCAAATTGATTTTCACGCGATCTGATCTCGAGGCCGTATTGAAGACATGGGACGGATTCGATCCGGTGCCCGATGAGATCAAGGGTAATGATCCGCGTCAGATCGGCGTCGTCATGTTGATGGAAAACGCCGATCCGATTCGCACGCCGGAAGAAGTGGAGCTGTGGTACGAACGCGGTTTGCGTTTGATCGGCCCGGCCTGGGCGGCGACGCGTTACTGCGGCGGCACCAATGAGCCTGGCCCGTTGACCGACGATGGCGTGCGATTACTCAAAGCCATGAACAACCTCAACCTGATTCTGGATACCAGCCACATGGACGAGCGCGCGTTCTTTCAAGCGCTCGATCGTTACGATGGGCCGGTGATCGCCAGTCACGCCAATCCGCGCGCGTTGACGGAGGACGTCAACCGGCATCTGTCGGATGATATGCTTAAAGCCTTGATCGCGAAAGAGGGTGTCATCGGTACGGTGATTTACAACCGGTTTTTATTACGCGGTTGGGGAAAGGGCGATCCGAAAGATGCGGCTAACATCAGCCACGTCGTGCGCGCGATCGATTACGTGTGCCAGAAAGCGGGCGATGCGCGCCACGCGGCCATCGGCAGCGATTTTGATGGCGGTTTCGGCTGGCAATCGGCCCCGGCCGGTTTTGATACCGTGGCTGATCTCAAGATCATCGGCCCGGCCTTGAAGGAACGGGGTTACGCGCCCGCCGACGTCGATTTGATTCTGGGCGGGAATTGGCTGAGGGTTTTGAGAAACTCATTGCCAGCGTAAGCGCACGTTGCACGGGTTGAAGTGATCTTCGCAGGAAATTGAAGCGGATGGCTATCGCCGCCGCAACCGTCCGTTTCTGTCCGTTTGTCCGGCGCGTAGCGGTCCGTTGAAAGGCGGCGTGATCTACACGCAGGGCTGGAACATCGAGAATCGGTTTGAATCAGGGCGTGGGTGTAACGCGCGGCGGTTTCAGCGTCGGGAAGATCCATATATCGACCCACCATGCGGTGTGGTTCGGATCGATTGTGGCGTACGCCACGGCGTGCGGCACGTCGGTTCGATCATCGAAGGCCGGATCGAAATCGGGCAGCGGCTCAAAGTTGCCGTCGGACAAAACCCGATCGGCCTGCACGGGTCCGGCGCTGCTGTGCGTGACGATGATCATCTTCCAGCCCTGCACGTTTTTGACGTCGACGCCGGAATTGGTCAAGATGCTGCGCGCGTAATGATCGAGCACCTTGATGGCAAAGGCGCGCGTTATGCGCAGGTTGATTTGATCCCAACCGCTGTTGTAAGCCAGCAGCGCCAGGTGCAAACGTCCCTGCGCCTGGCGGATCACCTGACTGAGCGTCGTGGTGCCCCAGGCAATATTCTTGACCGGATCGAGCAGCACCTTAGAAGTTGGCCGCCACGTAAAGCCCTGCTCGAAGGGCATGATCTGCATCAAGCCAACGGCCCCGGCTGAACTGATTGTGCCAGGATTGCCGTGCGATTCTTCGAAAATGATCGAGGCGACCAGATCAGGATCGAGACCGCGCTGCGCGGCGTACAGATTGATGGAATCGGCCCAACGCGTGATGGTTTTGTTCCAATAGGCTGAGAGGTAAACGCCATTATCAGCTCGAGCCAGCGGTGGCTGGACGAAGATCGATCCGATAATGGAAAGGGCGATAAGGAGTGGGACACTGTAGCGAAGGGCAGGTCTCATGGGCTAGAGTCTACCACAACCTGCCCTATGAGTAAAATTGGACATTATCGTCCGCGGTCGCGCCGCCGGATTCGCCACCACACGCCGACCGGATAGCCGATCATCTTGGCGATGTCGCCGGCGACGCGGACGATGGGTACCCAGCCGATCGCTTTGAGCCGGCTGACCGGCTGCTGTTGGCGCAACAGCGTGCCGAGCCGCTGATAAGGCCGCTTCAGATAGGCCGCCGCACCGGCGAGGTAGAGCAGCCAGAGCCACGGATGGAGCACTTTGCCCATGATGGCGATGCCGGGAATCGCCACAAAATACGTGGCGTAGCGAATAAGATGCCGCTTCAGCCACAAATTCGCTTTGCCGTCGCCGCGCGCGTAAAGATAGTATTGTTTGAAAAAGGCGCGCAGCGAAGAGCGCGGCCGGAAGTAAGCGATAGCCTCCGGCGCAAAGGCGAAGGGGCGATACTTTTCGAGCAGCGCGAAATCGAAGACCAGGTCTTCGCAGAAGTCGAGCCATTCGGGGTAGCCGCCGACGCTTTGCCAGGCGGCTTTGGTGAAGGCCACGCTGCGGCTCGACGGCAAAAATGTTTCCGGCTGAATCTCGTCAAGTTGCGGCAGCACGGTGGCGCCCATCGCCACTTCAAAGGGTGTATGTGCATCGGGCAAGAAAAATCCTGCGCTGACTGTACTCCTCCCCTGCGAAGCGGGGGAGGCCTGGGAGGGGGTAGTCGCTAACGGCTCGATCAGTTTTTCCAGCCACTGCGGATCGAGCCGCACCCCCGCGTCGACCGAAGCGATCACCTCACCCGCGGCCGCTTCAATCGCGGCATTGCGCCCTTGTGAGATGCTGGCGCCGGGTCGTTCGATCACGCGCAGTGGAAAACGTTTCTCGTTGCGCAGCAGTTCCAGCGTGCCGTCCGTCGAGCCGCCATCGCAGATCACCACTTCGTCGGGCTGGCGCGTCTGGGCCGCGATCGAATCGAGCAGCGTGGGCAGGCTGCGGGCTTCATTCAAAACGGTGCTGATAAGGGTGAGCTTCACGCGCGTTCAATCCAAAAGAGAGAGAATGAGAGACGGAGAGATGGAGAGAAGTCGCGCGTTCTCTCCATCTCTCCGTCCGTCTGTCCGGTTCGATCACAATAATACTGGGATGATCATCGGTCGGCGCTTGGTCTCGCGGTAAAAGTAACTCGCCAGGGCTTCCTGCACTTTGTCGTGCACCGCCCGATCGCTGAGTGAGCTGTCTTCGCACACGCGCGTCACGACATCGCCTGCGCCGTTGAGCAGCTCTTCGGCTTCTTGAACGTAGACAAAGCCGCGTGTGGTGATTTCGGGTTTATCGATGATCAAGCCGCGTTCTGGATCGCGGCGGAGGGTGACGACGACGAAACCATCGCGGCCCAGAATCTCGCGATCGCGCAGCACGGCCGGTCCGATTTCACCCACGCCGGAACCATCGATGTAGACGTGGCCGCCCGGCAGGCGTTCGCCGATGCGGGCCTCGCCTTCGTGAAACTCAACGGGATAACCATCCTCGACGACGAAGACGTTCTGTGGCAGGATACCGATTTGATGCGCCAGCCGCTCATGCGCACGCAGATGCCGCAGCTCGCCGTGGACGGGAATGAAATATTCGGGCCGCACCAGATTGAGCATCAACTTCTGCTCTTCCTGCGACGCATGGCCTGAGACGTGCACCTGCGCGATGGGATCGTACAGCACGTTGGCGCCGCGCTGGAACAGGCGATTGATGGTGCGATGCACCATCTCTTCATTGCCCGGAATCGGATGCGATGACATGATGATCGTGTCGCCGCGCTCGATTTGAATCTGCGGATGCGCGCCGACCGAAGCGCGGGCCAGCACCGACGAGGGTTCGCCCTGCGTGCCGGTCGTCATGATCACCACGCGATCGGGCGCCATCTTCTTGGTGTCTTCCAGCCGCACGATCAGATCGTTGGGTAGATCGAGGTAGCCCAGTTTCTGGGCCATCTTCACGTTTTCCACCATGCTCGTGCCGGCGATGGCCATCTTGCGATTGTTGCGCATGGCGGCATTAGCGACTTGCTGGATGCGCGAGATCAGCGAAGCGAACGTGCCGACGATGATGCGGCCCTTGGCCTCGCGAAAGACCTGCGCGAAGGCGGCGTCGATCACACGTTCCGAGGGAGTGGTGCCAGGCTGATCGGCATTGGTCGAGTCGGACATCAGCGCCAGCACGCCGCGCCCGCCGAACTCGGCCAGCTTCGCAAAATCGGTCGGTTTGCCATCGACCGGCGTATGATCGAATTTGAAGTCGCCGGTATGGACGACCAATCCGGCCGGGGTGGTGATGCCGACGCCAACTCCGTCGGGAATCGAGTGCGCCACGCGGAAGAACTCCAGGCTAAATGGACCGAGGTCCAGCCGTCCGCCCGCCTCGATCGTGGTGAGACGCGTCGTCTCCATAATCTTGTGGTTCTTCAGTTTGACTTCGATTAAGCCGCGCGTCAGTTTAGTTGCAAAGACGGGCAAATCGGGAAATTCTTTGAGCAAATAGGGCAGGCCGCCGGTGTGGTCTTCGTGGCCGTGCGTGATAACGATGCCCCGCAGCCAATCGCTTTTGTCGCGCAGGTACTGCCAGTCGGGGATGATGAAGTCGATGCCCAACATGTCGTTTTCAGGAAACATGATGCCGCAGTCGATCAGCATAATATTCTTGCCGTACTCGAAGGCCGTCATATTCTTGCCGACTTCGCCCAATCCTCCGAGTGGGATGATGCGTAAGGGTGTTGCCATGTAAACTCCTAACTTTCTAGAAACCGTGTAAAAACAAAAAACCGCCCAGAGTCTATTGCGCCCCGGCGGTTATAAATTCCACTTTAAGTGCTGATACTCATGTACAGTGAAAGTGTACTACAGAATAGAGACTGTGTCAAAAACAACTTCCTGTGCCGGCGCACCAATCCTCACATGAAACCGTCACGCCGGATTTGCCGGCCGCAACACAAAACAGAGGTAACTACCTCGACAATGTTAGATTCGTCACACCGCACTGCACGCAGTGGGTGCATGTGTTGCGAGCCGCAGCTGTATCGCGGCGACGCCAGGCGGCCCACCGGCGTGAAACGCCGGGTATGGGCAGCAATCTCCGTTTGGCTGAACCTGAGACGGGAGCACTGCACCGCACTGCACGCAGTGGGACATGGGCAAGCGCTCGCAATGACGACGGCTGAGCAGTAACAAACAGAGTTGGATCTCGCCGCGAGATCCAACTCTGCGTGATGCACGCCCACTACCAACAACCAGGGCTTAGATATGCCTGTGGGCTAGTGTTTCTTCAGGACCAGCGGCAAGAAAATCTGATACCGCTGAAGTTTGGTTGTCAAGGTGCTGGTACGTTGGGCCGTCGGGAAGGCAACAGAACTGGCGGTGATGGTAGCGACATCGCTGGCCTGGCCGGATGGCACGGTGACACTCACGACGATCGATGCCGAGGCGCCGAAGCCGAGTGGACCGACGGAGTTGGTTGATAATACGGTCGGCCACGCATTGCCCGTCAACGCTAAAGTGAAGCTGTCGGCTGCCAGGCCGTTATTGGTGAGGTTCAGCGTGTACACCACTACTTGAGCAGGGATGCCATTCTTAGTCGCTGTAGCCGGTGTGAGAGAGAACTCTTGCGTGGGATCATAGGCGGTGGTGGTCAACACCAGGCTGCTCTTGATCGCCGAATCGGCGCCGGATGTGGCCGTCACCGTAGCCAGATCTTGTGAATTGTGCGAGACGCCGGGTATGGTCACTGTTACAGCCACTGTGGCAGAACCGCCAACGCTCAGAGGTCCGACGCTGGTAGCCGAGAGCGCAGTCACCCATGTGTTGCCGGTGATGCCAATTGAAAAAGTGTCAGGCACATTCCCGGTATTCTGGACGGTCAGCAGGTAGGTGACTTGTTGGTTCGCCAGTCCACTCTTAGCAACTTGTGGGCTAGTCACGCTGACACCGGGCGCTTGCGCGCCGGTGGTCGTGATGTAGTTGGAGCGCGTGCGGGTGTTGGTGCCCGAACCTGTTGTGATGGTCAATTTGACGGTATAGGTTCCCGAGCCATTGTAAATGTGAGCCACGCTGGAACTGCAGCTGGTGCTGGTTGTTCCATCGCCAAAGTCCCACAGGCAGCCGATGATACCGCTCCCGCTGGAAAGGTTGGTGAACGTCACGTTGAGCGGTAACGCTCCGGTTGTGGGCGAGCCGCTAAAGTCGGCGGCGGCTCCGGCGTTACTGGCGAGCACTTCGATGATATTCGACGTGGCTGCCGGCAGCATTTCGGTCTGATTAGCGGCCACGTAGGTCACGGCATTTGTCACCACATTACTATTACTCAGCGATTCTGATTTGACTGTGATGGTGAACTGGCGTGATTGGCCGGGCGCCAGATTAGAGTCGGTGCAGGACACCACTCCCGATGACGGGGTGCAGTTTCCAGAAGTCGATTGGACACTCAGACGGGAGTCGATGATATCCGTAAAGCTTAGAGTGGTGAATGTGCCGCCGCCAGTATTGGTATATTGGACGGTGTAGGTCACAGTTCCGCCCAGGGCGATCCAGCCGGGTGACACGGATTTGTATACTGCCAGGGACGGTCGCACGACTGAAGTGGCTACGGCGGGTGGGACGCCTTCGTTCGTCACATCGCGATCGGCGGACAAAGAGTAAGTATTGTTGACAATGGTCGTTGTACCCGCGTCCGGATTGACACGCACCACCATGGTTAAACTCCCAGAGGTGGCGACGGGGACCTCACCAATTGTCCATGTAACAAGGCCATTCGATTCACTACACGGCGCCCCGTCACAGG
>JADGQE010000085.1 GCA_017882055.1 Thermoflexales bacterium | reverse complement strand
CCGCTCATTTCCAACGCAGTTGTGGATTCCAAAGTGGATCGAGGGGCAGCTGGTTAACGATCCCTATCAGATCGTCGTACCACCCAATTTGCCGCCAGGCGATTACTGGATCGAAACCGGCCTGTACGGGCAGATCAGCGGCCGCCGGGTGACGATCATCGGCCGAGACGGGAATTTGGCCGGCGATCGGGTGATCCTGTTCAAGGTCAGAGTTCAGTCCTGAGGGCAGGCCGTTTGCACAATCCTCTAACCTCGTGTATCATCTGCGTCACGCTGCGGCTTGGCGTAACTCCATCTGCAAGGGGACTATCACATGTTCAGCAAAGAGAAACCGCAATCTCTCCCGACAATCGGTTCAGCATCATCGGGTGGCGGAGCGTCCGCGAAGATCGAAACCGTCATCGGGCCGACCTGCAACTTCAAGGGCAGCGTGCAGAGCGATGGCGGCTTGCGCATCGACGGCGTGTTTGAAGGCAGCATTCAAATCGCCGGCAACCTGATCATTGGCGAGACCGGCAAAGTCATCGCCGAGATCAATGCGCAGAACGTGTCCGTGGCCGGCGCGCTCAAAGGCACCGTCAAGGCGCCGGGCCGCCTGGAGATTCTACAGAGTGGCCGGGTTTGGGGCGACATCTCGGTGGCTTCGTTCTTGATCGACGAAGGCGGTTTCTTCCGTGGCCAAAGTGTGATGCCCGGCGAGCCGGATATGCCCATGCTCGAAGCGCCAGCGTCCGCGCCCGCACGGGTCGTCGACAACGGCTAATTCAAACGGCTGATTCACAAAGAAGAAACCTGGTTTCTGGCTCCTGCGGAGCAGACGAAACCAGGTTTCTTTTTAGGACAACGCTTCATCCTGCACACTGCGCGGTGTGGGCCGCGTCCGAGCGACCCGCTGCGTCTGCAAACTTCCCCCGCCCACCAGCGCAAAACCGATCGCATAGATCAACAATACGCCGGCCGTAACCCACTGCCCCGCTTCGATCATAAGCCCGGCGGTGATCAGCGTGTAGACCGCTAGGCCCAGCTCGATCCAGGCTCGCCACGCGCGGCGCAGATCGAGGCTGCCCGAACTGAGCGCGTTCGAACCGCGCTTGGGCGTGCGCGGCCACTCCCCCGATCGATTCAGCAGTCCATCGATCACATTCAAGCCGTTGTTGAAGGCCATGCCAAAGCCCAGTGCCATCAGCACCGGCAGCATCATTAGCTTCCGCAGTCCGCCCGTTCGATACAAAGCCAGCTGCGAAAGCACATACTCGATCGGCAAGCCCAGCCCGCCTAAGCCGAGGAAAGTCAGCGGCAGCTGATTGAATAGTCGGGGGTGAAGCGCCAGCGGCAGCCACAACACCAGCACGACCAGCATCATCAAATGCGCCGCGTAGCCGCTGAGATACATCAGCCCGGCCGCCTTTTGCAGCAGCGAGAGGTTCGATCGCAGCAGCGGCCCGCTCAACTTGCGCAGACACTGCGCGCCGCCTTTGGCCCAGCGTCCGTGCTGAGATTTGATCGTATCGACGCGATCCGGTTCTTCCTGCAGCACCGCTACCTCCGGCACAAAGACGCTTTTCCAGCCGGCCATAGCCGCGCGCATACTCAGATCCATGTCTTCGCACAGCGTATCAGGCGACCAGCCGCCGCTGGTTTGAATGCACGTCTTGCGCCAGACACCGGCCGAGCCGTTGAAGATCATCGGCAGCCCGGACCGATTACGCGCCAGCTGCTCGACGACGAAGTGACCATCCACGCCGATCGCCAGTGCGCGCGCCAGCGGTGCCGCGGTCGGCAGATGATCCCAGCGGGCCTGCACAAACCCGATCGAGTTGTCGACAAAACACGGCAGCATGCGCTGCAAGAAATCGGGGGCGGGCACAAAATCCGCGTCGAAAATGGCAATGAATTCGCCTTTCACGGCCTCGAGTCCGGCCGTCAGCGCCCCGGCTTTGTAACCGGATCGATGGGCGCGATGCAGTAGCTCGATGTCGATACCGCGCGCCCGATGGAAGTCTGCACGTGATCGAGCCAGCGTCGTCGTGCGATCGACCGAATCGTCCAACACTTGAATCTGCAATCGATCGCGCGGCCAGTCGAAGTTGGCCGCCGCATCGATCACGCGCTCGACGACATCCGGCTCGTTGTACATCGGCAGCTGCACCGTCACCCGTGGATAATCAGCCAACGGAACGATCGGAGTTCGATCATGGCGGTGCCGCGCGTATTGAATGACGAGCAGCAAAACGTGCAGGCCATACAGCGCCAGCCACGTCGCAGCAATTGAATACAAAATGACGATCAGCATGTGATTCCCCGCGAAGAAACCCGGTTTCCGAACTACAAATTAAAACCGCGACAATTGTCGCGGTCGTGGTCATGCGCTGCTTATTATAGCCCGGTGCTGGACGAACGTCCAGCGCACAGACACGGGTCGATCTCGGACTGGTTCCTACTTCAATCCCAGAGCTTCAAATACCCGCTCCGCCACGCTGCGACCCTTCACCGGCAGGGGCGGCAGCTCGCGGACTTCGATCTCATCTTTGATCTGCTCATACGCGGCCAGGCCAATCAGAATCTGGCCGCCCCTGGCATTTTCCTGCAAACGCTTGGCGTAGTTGACGCTGTCGCCGATCGCGGTGTAGTTCATCTGCTTCGTCGTCCCGACGTTGCCGACCACAGCCTCGCCCGCGTTGATCCCCACACCAAAGTTGAGCTGTCGATCGGCGCCGACGTGCTGATGATACTCGCGAATATCCTGCTGCATCTTGAGCGCGGCTTTCACGGCCCGCAGTGTGTAAAACGATTGATCGAGCGGCACGTTGAACAGCCCCATGACTGCATCGCCGATAAATTTGTCGAGGATGCCATCGAACGCTAGCACCGCATCAGCCGCCATTGACAAATAACAATTGAGCACCTCGATCAACGCTTCTGGAGCAAGATTCTCGCTGAACGTCGTGAAACCGCGAATGTCGCAAAAGACAATCGCAATCGGCTTGCGGAGACCGCCCAGTTTGAGCTGCGATGGATCACGCAGCAGCTGCTCGACCACGGCCGGCGGCGCATAGCGCATGAACGTGTCTTTGATGTAGCGCTGGCTGGCTTCGAGCCGCCGCTTCTCCGTCAAATCATCGACGACAATCGCCACGCCCGACACACTGTTGCTGTCGCCCGCCGCGCCCATCAGCGGCGCAAAGTTGACGCTCAACTCGATCGCACCGCGTGACGGCAAGTTGCGTTCCAGTTCGCGCGAAAAGACCGTGTGGTTTTGCTTGACCTCGTTGATCCAGGGGCGCAGATCAGTGGCAAACGGCAAAATCTGGTGATACAGCTGTTCGATCGCCTGAGCGGACGACACGCCCAGGATGGTTTCCGCCGCCCGATTGAACAACGTCACCTTGTCTTCCATATCGGTCGTAATCACACCCGATGTAATGGAAGCAAACACGTTGTCCATCAAATCCTTCATCAAGGTAATCGACGCCAGCTGCTGCTTGACGCGCTCGAACAGACGGGCATTCTCAATGGCCAACGCCGCCTGATTGGCTAGCGCGGCCAGCAAGTCGCGATCGCGATCGCCAAACAGGCCGGTCTTGATCCGGTTGTCCGCATAGATCACGCCCGTAACACGGTCACGCACCATCATCGGCACGCACAGGATACTGCGCAGGCTGTAAGCGACCACGCTTTCCTGCGCGGCAAAGCGCGGATCGGCCTGCGCGTTCGTGGTGACCACGGGCCGGCCATCGCGGGTGACCTGTTCGACAATCGTCCAGCTGACCGAGAACTCGGAGTGCGCCAGCGTTTCCCGATCGACGTTACGAGCGGTGCGGACAGCCATCTCGCCCGTCGTTTCGTCTTTGAGCATCAAGAAACTGCGCTCCGCGCCCGTCAGCTGGATGATGCGATCCATGACCTGGTTGAGCACCTGGGGCAAGTCGAGCGAGGAATTGACGGCTTGCCCGACCTCATACAAACCCTGCAAGGATTGCCGCTCGCGCACCAGCGTATCAACCGCTGATTGAAAGCGCGGCATCAAGCTTTGAATACGCAGTAAAGTCTGCTGGGCTTTGAGAACATCGGGGGTGGTGCTCAGGCGTGTCAGGACGCTGGCCTGTTGATGCAGCTGGTTATTCAGGTCGGCCAGCAGCGCCGTCAGATCCCCGTGAGCAGCCGGGGTTCTAACCAGGAGCATCGAATCGGTTACCGAGGCGGGTTTGGAAACGTCAGCCACTGTGTGATCCTGCGGGATGGAGTTACGCTGACGATTATACTCCAAGTCAGATCAACGGGCAATGGAGAATCCAGAATTCAGAATGCAGAATGTGGAAAGTAGTGAAAAGCGAACTGGCTATTCAAAGTTCGCGTGTCACTTCAGAAGCGCCGACGCAATTTGCGAGGCAATGAAATCGATCGCGGGATGCGGCGCTTGAGACCCGTCCACCACAGCGGCCAGCGCAGGTCGCGCCAGACCGATCGCACTTCGACGGGATCAGCGGCCGAGCGGCCGTAGCGTTCGCGCACATACAAATTCGCCACGCGCCCAATCATCGATTCGCCGCGCGGCATAGCGACACTCAACGCTTCGGCCTGTTCGTAAGGCGTTTGCGAGGACGTCAAGTGGACGCGCAGCCACACCGACATGCGCGTCATATGAGCGAAGCCCCATTCGCCACCGTGCAGCCGGCGCGTCCCGCCACGATTTTCATACAACCACATCAAGGTCACGACCACAACCACTAACAGCAATACCCCTCCCCCACCCATGATCAACACCCACAGCATTTGATCCAACGGCTGAGACGCGTTCACAGGCGAAGCCGGGCCCAGTGACGGATCAAGCTCCAGGTCTTTTGGCGGCCGATTGTGGAACTGAGCTGACGGATCATTTGCGTTTGGATCATGCGTGGGATCATCGTTGGTCGACGCAACCACTCCGACCGATCGTGCGATGGAAGGCTGGCTGGCCGTCGGCTCAAATTCGACCCAGCCGTATTTCGGGAAGTAAACTTCGACCCAGGTGTGCGCGTTAAACTGGTGCACTTGATACACGCCGCGCTGCGCATCGTATTCGCCGCTGGCATACCCGGTGGCCACGCGGGTCGGAATGCCAAGCGAACGCGCCATGACGGCCATGGCCGAGGCATAGTAGTCGCAGTAACCTTGACGCGATTCAAACAACACGTAGTCGACGCCATCTTCACCGGGCTTAGGCCCGGCGATCTGGTCGTTGTAAGTAATATTGAGACGCAGCCACGCTTCGAGCGCCGAGGCTTGATCGTAGGCGCTCGTTGCGCCGGCCTGGTCGACGATCTGTTTGGCCTGCAACCGCACACGTTCCGGCAACGAAGCAGGCAGCTGCAAATAACGATCGCGAACCGCTGCCGGATAATCGGTACCGGCCGCGCGCAGCATATCAACGGTGGCTCGGCTCAAACTCGAAACGACCTGGTAAGAATCACCGTTGCTCAACTGATCAAGCGAAGTCCACATCGACATCTGCAGATTGCCGTCGCCGGGGTATTTATCCACCCAGACCGATCGGTTGGCCGCGATCGGTTCGGGCGCGGCGAAGATCATACTGCTATTGGGGAAAAAGGAGGTAACCGTCTGCGTGAACGCTGCCCGCTGCTGATAATCAAGCACGATCGGCAAGATAGCGGGCGTCATCGCCTCGCGCGTGGTACTGCTGCTCTGCCAGCCGTTGCTCGTGTATTCATCGTAACTCACGGCCTGCCAGTAGCGACCTTCAGGCGCTTTCACTTCCAGCACCACTTCGTCACTCAGCGCGCGTGGACCCACCAGCGCCAGCGTGCGGCCAAACGGATTAGTGAAAGGGAGTCCATGCGGCTGAAGCCCGGAGAACAGACGATTGAAAGATTCCTCGACCGAGCGCAGCGGACGACTGACCCCCAGCCAGAGCTGCGCGATTTGCGGCTCACCCAGGACGGTGGGCGCAATCGCGCTGAACAACACGGCGGCGACGGCGATTCTTGAGCCGATTTGGAGAAAGTCGCGCTTGATTTCAGGACTGTAGCCGATCCGGGTGCTATGCCAGCGCTCTTCTTGAACGAGCGTATAGCTGCGGGCCGCGTACAACAGCACGCAGAAGAGGTACAAGAACAACAACGGCATCAACGAGCTGCTCCCGCCGTAGTAATACGTGTTGATCAACAACGCAATGCCGGCCGGCGCAACAGCTCGCCACAGATGCCGATGTCGAAACGTATTCCACGCCGCTCCAAAACCGATCAACCAGAAAATCGCCGTGAGGAAGAGCAGGAAGATCGTGTTGTCTTTGCCGACGCCGCCGGAGGCGACGGCCTCCAGCCAGAGATAGATGTGTTCGCCCAACCGAATGATCATCTGGCGCACCGTATCCAGCCACGACCAGCCATAGACCGGATCAGGCAGCTGGCTCAGCACGACAAAGGTGACAAAGATCACGCCGTATAACAAAGCGACGATGTGGGTCTTAACGCTGCGCCAGCGGCGAGTGGCAAGCAGTGTACCCATCAGCAAACCGGCCAGGACTGTGCTGCTCAACAGATCGAGGCGCGGCATCCAGTCGGCGGCGGCGATGCTCCAGGCGGCGCTGAACACCACGCCGCCGATCAAGATCAACGTGAGGAGATCAAAACGAACCGGCGCTGCAACAGATTTGGAAGTCATTGAGATTCTTCACCTGAAACGAGGGGTACAGGTAAATACGCACGCACAGACACAAAGGTTCAATGCGATTGTATCTGCTCGAAGGAGATGCGTCAACGTAGGAAAAGGAAGGGTAGCTGATTCACTGTTGTTTGACAAGCCCTACCTCTAATGCTATCATCCATCCGCGACGGCCCGGAGGTTGGGCCGATTGCGTGTGTTGACTTGATCAGGAGTCTGCATGGGCTGGCTAGCCGGAGTACCCTCGCGCCAACGACGACTGTACACGATTCTCATTGGCATCATCGCGATCACCCTGCCCTGTTACTGCCTCGGCCTGGGTGCACTGGCGTTGGCGCCGGGCATTCGATCAAATGGCACGCCGGTCCCTTCACCGACGATCACCAGGACCAGCACCCCGTCGGTTGCGACGGCCACCTTAGAGCCGGGTGTCACGCTCAGCCCTTCGCCCACGCAGTGGATTCCGCCAACAGTGACCCAGACGCCGACAGCCGTGCCGACCGGCACCTCAACCGCCACGCCGACACATACGGCGACACCCACCTTCACGGCGACACCGACCAACACACCGACATCTACTCACACGCCAACTCCCAGCTTGACGCCAGTGCCACCCTCATTCACACCGGTGCCACCATCCTTCACGCCAGTGCCACCCTCCTTCACACCGATTCCAAGTCCGACTCCGTCGCTCGCACCAACGGATACGCCGACCGAAACGGCATCGCCCACCGCCACGACTGTCCCGCCTACGAAAACATCGACACATACTCCCACGTCAACTGAAACGCCCACGCCGACGGCGACGTTGACCATCACTCCCACACTCTGATGAGAGCAAGTTCAACAGGAATTGAATGGACGTTAACGCACTCTTGAAGAAGCTCTCGCAGACCACGGGCCTCTCCGGTTACGAGACCAAGATTCGCGCCGAGGTGCTGGCCGAGTGGGGGCGTTTCGTCGATGAAACTCGCACGGACAAAGTCGGCAACGCTGTAGCCGTCAAACGCGGCTACGCCAGGAAGGCCCACCGCAAAATCATGCTGGCCTCACACATGGACGAGATCGGATTCATGGTGGCGGGCTTCAGTCACGGCTTTCTGCGCGTCAGCCCGATCGGCGGCATCGACGCGCGTGTGCTGCCCGGCCAGGAAGTGATTGTCCATAGCCGGCAGCGCGATCTGCCCGGCATCATCAGCAGCACACCGCCCCATCTGCTCAAGCCTGATGATCGCAGCAAAGTGATCTCGCTCGATCAATTGTGGATCGATGTCGGCCTCGCGCCGGCACAGGTCAATCGATTCGTCAGCATCGGCGATCTGGTTTCGATCCGGCGCGATGTAACCGAATTAAAAAACGGACTACTCGCGGGCAAAGCTTTCGATAATCGCGCCTCGGTGGCAGCGGTCGCCGTGTGCCTCGAATTGCTGGCGACGATTCAGCATCAATGGGACGTGATCGCGGTGGCAACGGTTCAAGAAGAAACATCGGCCTTAGGCGCAGCAACGTCGGCGTTTGGCATCGCGCCCGATGCGGCGATCGCCATCGACGTGACGTACGGCGTGCAGTACGGATCAGCGGGCAATGAAGTCTTTCCACTCGACAAAGGCCCCACGATCGGCATCGGTCCGAACATGCAGCCAAAGATGACGCAGGGTTTGATCGAAGCGGCCCAACGCATCAAACTCGACCACCAGATTGAGCCCATGGCCGGATCGAGCGGCACAGACGGCTGGCTGATCCAGGTGGTGCGCGAGGGTATCCCGACCGGTGTGGTGGGCATCCCGCTGCGATCGATGCATACCCCGGTCGAAGTGGTGTCGCCCCGAGATGTCGAGCAAACCGGCCGGCTGCTGGCTGAGTTCATCGGCGGACTCGATGAGAAGTTTTACGAGTCGCTGACGGAATGATGGAGAGACGGAGCGATAGAGAGAATGAGCGATAACGCGAAACCGCTCGCTTGCTCTCCTCGCCCTAGCTCTCATTCTGAATAGAGAAAATCGATGTCACTCACTACCAACCTTAAAGCACTTTCAGAGGCCAACGGCGTCTCCGGCGATGAAGGCGCGGTTCGCAAGATTATTCTGAACGCCATCCGCGATCACGTCGACGAAGTGCGCGTCGACACGCTGGGCAATGTGCTGGCGATCAAGCGAGCACGCGGCAAAGCCACGCGCCGTGTGCGGGTTATGCTCGATGCGCACATGGACGAGATTGGTCTAATGATCGTCGGGGCGAACGACGATGGCACGCTGCAATTTCGCGCCGTGGGCGGCATCGACGATCGCAGCCTGCCCGGCAAAGTCGTCTTGATCGGCCCGGATCGCATTCCCGGTGTGATCGGCACGCCGCCCATTCATCTGGCGCATGGCGACGATGAAGTAAAGAAAATCGAGGCGCTGGCGATCGACATCGGGGCAGCCGGCAAGGACGCAGCACTGGGAGTCGTTACGATCGGACAAATGGCAACGTTCAACACCCGGTATCGATCGCTCGGCACAACGGTCAGCGGCAAAGCCTTCGACGATCGCGCCGGCTGCGCGGTCCTGATTGAGTTACTGCGCGGGCCGCGCCTGCCGGTCGATCTGTTGGCGGCGTTTACGGTACAGGAAGAAGTGGGCGGGCGCGGCGCACACGTGGCCGCCTATGCTTTCGATCCCGACGCGGCGATAGTGATTGATGCCACACCGGCTAACGATCTACCGCCATCCATCGAGCAGGATGTCAGCCCGAACACGCGCCTCGGACACGGCCCGGCCGTCTACGTGATGACGCGCAGCACCGTGTCTGATCCACGGCTGGTCAAGCACGTGATCGGCATCGCTGACCGACGCGGCATTCCTTATCAGATTCGACAGCCGGGCGGCGGCGGCACGGATGCCGGCAGCATCGCCCCGACACGCGGCGGTGTGCCGACGGTTTCAATTTCCGTCCCGGCGCGCTACATCCACACACCGGTTTCGTTGATCAATTTGAATGACGTTCGCCACACGATCGAGCTGGTGCGCGAGAGCGCGGCGCGATTGACCTCGACGATCTTGCGGCCTGCGTAATGCGAGGAACAAACGTGAAAGAGACGCTTCAAAAACTGGTAGAGAGCTTCGGGCCGGTCGGGTATGAGGATGAAGTCCGGGCCGTGATCCGCCAAGAGATCGAAGGGGTAGCTGATCAAATCAGCGTCAACAAATTAGGCAGCCTGATCGCCGTTAAGCAGGGATCAGGCCGGGGCAAGAAGATCATGCTGGTCGCACACATGGATGAGATCGGCTTGATCGTCACGCACATCGATGCGCGCGGCTTTGCACGTGTAACCCAGTTGGGCACGGTCTATCCGATCTACCATATCGGCGGGCGCGTGCGCTTTGCCAGCGGGCAGTTGGGCGTGATCGGAGTCGATCGCCGCGAAGACAACAACAAGCCGCCCGCGCTCGATCAACTGTATATCGATGTCGGCGCGAAAGACAAGCCGTCATGTCCGGTGCAGGTCGGCGACGTGGCTTGCTTCCATCGGTCGATGGAAGCGGTGGGCAATCGACTGATTGCCAAGAGCATGGACGATCGTCTTGGCTGCGCAATGTTGATCGAGACGCTGCGTCGATTGCGGACCACACCGCACGAAGTGTACTTCGTTTTCAGCACGCAGGAAGAAATGACTTCGGCAGGCGCGCGCACAGCGGCCTACAGCATCGAGCCGGACGTGGCGCTGGCGATTGATGTTACCGATACGGGTGACACGCCGCGTGCGCTGCCGAAAGCGGTCGAGCTGGGCAAAGGCCCGGCCATCAAGCTACAGGACTCCGGCATGATCGTCGATCCGCGCGTGAAGGAGTGGATGGTAAAACGAGCGCGCGAAGCCCGGATTCCCTATCAACTTGAGATTCTGCGCGGCGGCACGACCGATGCGCAGGCTATCCAGATTTCGCGTGACGGCATTCCGACCGGATCGCTGTCGGTGCCGTGCCGCTACACACACAGTCCATCGGAGATGGTGGACATGGCGGATGTGGAGAATGGCGTGAAGTTGCTGTTGGCATTGGTGAAGAAACCGATCGTGCTAAGTGACGAGTGAATAGCGGAACTTCCGACTTGAGCAGGAAAACACTCGAAACCGTGTCATGCTGAGGAGCGTTGGCCTGCCCTGCTGCTGTTGGCAGGGTTGCGACGAAGCATCTCCTACAAAATGGGTTGAGATTCTTCGGCGCGAAAGGATGCGCCTCACGCCCTGTCCGACGCGAAGCGTCGGGGGCGCGCCAGGCGGAATGACACCGACTGGCTCTTTACCGTTCAAGTCAGTAGCGCCTGAAAAGTAAAGTCCGGCTGAGGCACATTGCTTCAGCCGGACTTCTTTTTTGGACGCAGATGAATGCTGATTGCGCAGATAAAACACAGGCAAATCCGTGGTATCTGTGTAATCCGTATCCAACAGATCAAGCTGCAGGGACGTAGCCCAGTTCTTCGAGCTTGCGCAACACTTTGGCCGCACTTTGCTCGGCGGTTTCGCGACCATCGCTGTAGCAGATGCCCATCGGGTTCAGTGAGAGCGACGCGCTACCCTTCCTTGATCGAGTTGGCGGAGTCCCAATCGGCCGGCACCGTGATCGGAATCGACCAGACGCTGCCGTTGGTCAAGTGCATCGTATTGACCACACTCTCGTAATCGGCTTTGTTCAGAAAGCCGATGAGCGGCGTGTATGCGCTGTTGCCGAATAGTTCGACACCGCTGATGGAGAGCGGGCTGAGCACAATATGCGGGAGGCGTTGGGCTTCACTGCGAGCCGCCTCCTGCTGATCGGGCGACAACAAACGGGCGTGTAAAACGCCCGCGAGGGGCGTT
>JADGQE010000084.1 GCA_017882055.1 Thermoflexales bacterium | reverse complement strand
AGGCATTGCAGCCATTATCGCCAGATCATTTGCCCGCATCTATTTCCGCAATGGCATCAATCAAGGTCTGCTGCTCATTACGTGCCCGGAGGTTGTCGATGCAACGCAATCGGG
This sequence comes from Thermoflexales bacterium, assembly GCA_017882055.1. GTDB lineage: Bacteria > Chloroflexota > Anaerolineae > Fen-1058 > Fen-1058 > JADGQE01. The sequence continues at coordinate 11,396 of JADGQE010000084.1, read as the reverse complement.
CGACGCGCTCGAGATCGATCTACCGAACAGCCTCATCCGATTGAACGGACGCGAGTTCCCGTTTCCGCCGCTTTCACCGACGGCGTTGGGCATCATCGCTGCTGGCGGACTGGTGCAGCATATTCGCAAGAAACTGGGACTGGCAAATACTGAAACTGTGCCGCTCGGAGGCGAGTAGTCACCGTATTGCGTATTGCGTGTTCCGTCCACGCACCACGCAATACTTATCACATTTTGAGGAACACGCACTTTGATCAAAATCTGTCTTATCAACGGCGACGGCATCGGCAAGGAAGTCATTCCCGTTGCGGCTGAAGTATTAAGCGCCTTGGGATTAGATATCGAGTTTACTGAAGCATTCGCCGGCTTTGAATATTTTAAGCAGACGGGCAATGCAATTCCCGATGCGACGCTAGCCGCAGTCGATGCCGCAGGTGTGGCGATGTTCGGCGCAACCTCATCGCCCTCAACCAAAGTCGACGGCTACCGCAGCCCGATCCTCGCGATGCGCAAAGCGTTTGATCTGTATGCGAATTTGCGGCCCGTTCAATCGTTACCGGGATCGTTCTCACGCCCGAATCTCGATCTACTGATCGTCCGCGAGAACACCGAAGGTTTATATTCAGGTCGCGAGCGTCGCGAAGGCGACACGGCCATTGCCGAACGTGTGATCACGAAGCGCGGCTCAGAACGTATTGCACGCATAGCATTCGAACAGGCTCGGAAACGAATTAGCAGTCAGCAGTCAGCATTCACAGTGACCATCGTTCACAAAGCCAATGTGTTGAAAGTAACGGATGGACTTTTTCGCGAATGCTGTTTACAAGTGGCGAAGGAGTTTCCCGAAGTGACGGTGAAAGAAATGTTGGTTGACGCCATGTCGATGCGGCTGGTGCGCGATCCGGAAAACTTCGATGTGATCGTGACGACCAATCTATTCGGCGACATTCTATCGGATGAAGCCAGCGCGTTGATTGGCGGGCTGGGCGTCGCGCCCTCCGCCAACATCGGGCAGAAAGTGGCCGTGTTCGAGCCGGTGCATGGTTCCGCGCCGGACATTGCCGGGCAAGGCGTTGCCAACCCCGTCGGCGCGATTCTCTCAGCGGCCATGCTGCTAGAGCACGTCGGCCAGTCAAGTCAAGCCAACCGAGTTCGTCAAGCTGTGAACGCGACTTTGGCGCAAGGTATCTTGCCACGAGACCTGGGCGGCACGGCAAAAACAGGCGAAGTGACGAAAGCGATCGTAGGGAATTTATGATTGTAGATTGCTGATTTCTGATTTGAAAACAGCAATCAACAATCAGAAATCAGCAATCAGCAATGAATGAAGTTGAATTATTAGAAGGTTTGTTGCAACGCTACAGCCCCACCCATCAAGAAGCCGAAGCGGTGAATTACCTCGTCACACAGATGACGGCGTTGGGTTACACGGCGCACATTGATGAGGCGGGCAACGCGGTGGGCGTCATCGGCGACGGGCCACAGGCAGTGATGCTGCTCGGCCACATCGACACGGTGCCGGGTTTCATCAGCGTGAAGCGCGACGGCGATAAACTGTATGGCCGGGGCGCGGTCGATGCAAAAGGGCCGCTGGCCTGCTTTACGGCCGCCGGCGCATTAGTCGGCGTAAGATCGGGCTGGCGCATTATCGTAATTGGCGCGGTCTGCGAAGAGGGTGATTCGCGCGGCGCGCAATTCGTGCGCGATCACTACCAGCCGGATAGGTTGATCATCGGCGAACCGAGCAGCTGGGATCGAATCACTCTGGGTTACAAAGGCAGCGCATGGTTCGAGTACGAGGTTAAGCGCACACTGACGCACACTTCAGCCAATGTCGAAAGCGCCTGCCAGGCCGCAGTGAATTTCTGGAATCGCGTCGCAACCCGCCTGGCTGAATTCAACGCCGATAAGCCCAAAATGTTCGATCAATTGATTCCGTCGCTGCGCGGGATGAACTCGCATTCAAACGGTTTCGTTGAGGCAGCGCAATTAAAGTTCAATTTGCGGCTCCCAATGGGCATTAACATCGTCGAAGTGGCCACGCTGATCCAGGCACAGGCCATCGATGCAACCGCAAAATTAGTGGAAGGCATACCGGCTTATCGGGCGGAGAAAAATACGCCACTGGTTCGCGCTTTCCTTTCATCGATCCGCAAGTTTCAGGGAACGCCAGGCTTTACCATGAAATCGGGGACTTCGGATATGAACCTCGTCGCGCCGGCATGGCAATGCCCGGCCGTGGCTTACGGGCCGGGCAATTCCGATCTCGATCACACACCGGAGGAACATATCCTCATATCCGAATATCAGCGCGCCATTCAGATTCTGACCGAGGTGCTGCGGACAGTCTAAACTATCTTTGCTTGACGGTGATATCGCCCACAAAGAAATTGGTCTCGAGCAAGATCTTGCGCTCAGCGCCGACATAGTTGTCGCTGGTAAAATGCAGCGGCATCAACAATTGGCTCTGTTTCTGGCCGAATATTTTCGCATCGACGACAAACGCATTAGACGTCACCGCGACGCCGATATTGGCCGGCACCCACATGTCGACATCGCCTACGAAGCCGGAGACCCGGATGCGGGTCTCGCCGACCGGGATGTCGGCCTGAGTGAAGTCGAGTTTCACGTCGCCGACGCCGATGCCGATCTCTTCATTGGCGACTTTCCATGCGCCGTCGCGCCGGACATTGCCCAACAGCCACACGCCGGTGAAAGTACGCGGGCCCCACAGCAGCCACACGCCCAGCAGGATCAGGCCAATCGGCCAGCAAAAGGTCCAGGGATTAATGTTGAATAAGGTACCAAACAGGAAGACGGCGCCTATCAAAACGAGCAAGCCGCCAAGAAACAACTGATTTTGGTTACGCATCGGTGAAGCCTCCATTACGCCTATCGGCAATCGAGCAATTGAAGCCGGGTTAAATTGACAAGCATAGGGTAACTCTCAATGGATCATTTGTCATCGAACTAAAGTCGGATTTACAGGATCGGCCATGAGTCGTCGAGGTTATCCCTTCCTCCATTTGAGCCAGGGAAAGTGAAGAGTCTGATGAACAGCAATTCTCAATTTGGCATCTGGCGATTGAAATCGCGCCTGAAGGGCCTACCGCCGACCGTCGGCCTGCGCCGACGAAACCCCGTCCACGCAGGTGGACGCTCAGCCAACAGCTCAAGAGGTGCGACTTCGAGTCGCCTGCCCATTACGACAGGTCAAATTTAGAATTGCTGTCTGATGAAATTCGCTATTGACGGGCGGCCTGCTCTATGTTAAAGTTGCACCCATGTTCAACAGCAACCTGTTCAGCGCGATCCATCATCAGCCCTTCTCACCCGACCGAAGGTCTGATTAGTCGCGCTTGCACACGATCCGTCCTAAAAGCCCTTCGGTTCTCGAAGGGCTTTTTATTTTTCGACATCACGAGGTGATCATGTCTCGAACTGATATTCGTCTGGCACTGCCCTCCAAAGGCCGCCTGGAACCTGAAACGCTCGCCTTTCTCGAGGCGTGCGGTCTGGGCATCTACAAACCGAATCCGCGCCAGTATCAAGCCACCGTGCCGACAGTGCCCGGACTCTCCGTCTTGTTTCAACGACCGGGCGATATCGTCGTCGGCGTGCGCGAGGGCAGCCTCGACTTCGGCATCGCCGGCCTGGATGCCGTCGAAGAAAAACGCGGCAGCACCGGTGATCTCATCGTCCTGCACGAGGCGCTGGGCTTTGGCACTTGCGCCCTGGCGCTGGCCGTGCCTGAAGCGTGGGACGATGTACAGTGCGTCAAAGATCTCGGCGCTCGCCAGTCAACGCGAACCCTGCGTGTTGCGACCAAGTATCCCAACCTTACCAGAGCCTTCTTAGCTCAGCATGGTTTGTCCGATGTGCGACTGATCGATTCGGAAGGCACGCTCGAAGTTGCGCCGACAATCGGCTACGCCGACCTGATCGCCGATCTGGTCTCGACCGGTACAACGCTGCGCGACAACCGGCTGCGCCCCCTGCCCGATGGCGTGATCTTACAATCGCAGGCCGTGCTGATCGGCAATCGATCGGCGCTGCAGGCGCGGCCTGAAATATTAAGTACGGCTCGCGAACTACTCGAATACATCGAAGCCCATTTGCGGGCACAGGGCAGCTATCTGGTTTTCGCCAACATGCGGGGCGAATCACCGGAAGCCATCGCACAAGCGATGCTGAGTCAGCCCCATCTCAGCGGTCTGCAAGGCCCGACCATTTCGCCCGTCGTCACGCGCGGCGATCAAACGTGGTTCGACGTCAACATCGTTGTTCACAAAGATCGTTTAATGCCTACCATCACTGAATTGCGCCGCATCGGCGGCAGCGGCGTCGTCGTCGCGCCGGTCACGTATATCTTCGAAGAAGAGCCACCGAGATACACACAGTTGTTGCGAAAATTGGAGAATTCGTAAAACGTATAGCGTATTGCAACGGAATACGCAACACGCACCACGGAATGAGAATAACCTATGCTCAGAATCTACACCGATCTCACTGAAGCCCGGCACACCATCCTGCGCCGAAACCAGGCCAATGTCCCCCTGCCCGAATCACTGCGACAGAGTTTAAGCCGCATCTTTGGCCGCGAGGTCACACCGCCCGAAGCCGTTGCCAAGATCCTGGCCGATGTGCGATCCCGCGGTGACGCGGCATTGCGCGATTGGACGCAACGCATCGATGGCCTCACGCTCGATCGCTTTGCCGTCGATCCGAGTGACCTGGCAGCGGCCGCCGATCGATTACCAGATGATCTGATCGAATCCTTACGCTTCGCGGCCGATCGCATCCGCAACTTTCACGTACATCAACCCTTGCCCTCGTGGACCACGCATGAACTGGGCGGCACGCTCGGCCAACAGATGACGCCGTTGAATCGGGTAGGCGTTTACGTGCCGGGCGGCAGCGCGCCGCTGCCTTCAACGCTATTGATGTGCGCGATCCCGGCGCAAGTGGCCGGCGTAAAAGATGTCGTCGTCGTCACGCCGCCCGGTCGAGGTAGCGGCGCTGTGCCCGATGTGATCCTCGCGGCGGCGCATATTGCCGGCATCAAAACAATCTATCGCTTGGGCGGCGCACAGGCGATTGCAGCCCTGGCTTATGGCACCGAATCGATCCCGCGCGTCGATAAGATCGTCGGCCCGGGCAATCTATTTGTGACTCTGGCAAAACAGCAAGTCTATGGAATCGTCGGTCTCGACGGCTTAGCCGGTCCAACGGAAACAGTTGTCGTCGCGGATGATTCCGCCGATCCGGCCTGGGTCGCAGCCGATCTGATCGCGCAGGCCGAGCACGATGTCTTAGCCACCGCGATCCTCTTTACGCCCTCGCGTCGATTGGCCGAAGCCGTGCAGATCCAAGTAGGCCGCCAGATCGAAGCGCGTAGTCGAGCCGACATCATCAGCACCTCACTCGCGGGACAAGGTGGCATTGTGATCACGCGCGACGTGGCCGAGGCTGTTCGTCTTGCCGACGAATTCGCGCCGGAACACCTGTGCCTCGCAGTTGAGGATCCGGCGCAGTGGCAAGCATCGATCACACATGCCGGCGGGTTATTCATCGGCGAACGATCGTTTGAAGTCCTCGGCGATTACGTGGCCGGGCCGAGCCACACTATGCCGACCGGCGGGACAGCGCGTTTTGCTTCGCCGCTCAACGCGCTCGATTTCGTGCGCATCACGAGCATCATTGCCTTGGATAATGCCTCATCAGCACAGCTCAGTCAACAGGCCGCGCGTTTGGCCCAGGCCGAACAACTCGATGGTCACGCGCAGGCCGCGTTGTTTCGAGCAGAAACGGCTTACCACGGAGACGCAGACGCCTGGCACCTAGTGGGCCACTCTCTCGCCAGTGGCGAGAGAGACATGGTCCGGGCCACCCATCTGCCGGTGGCAGTTGGGCTATGGCCGAACACGGAGAATAATTTTAAGAATCCCAGTGATCTCCGTGACTCCGTGGTTAAGTGGAGCTCATTCATTCGATCTGATATCGCAGCGATGGAACCTTACACGCCGATCCTGCCGTTTGAGGTTCTCTCGAAGAAACTTGGGCGCACGCCGGATCAGATTGTCAAACTCGATGCGAATGAAAATCCGTATGGCCCATCGCCCAAAGCGCGGGCCGCGCTGGCGAAGGCGTCCTTCCTTCACATCTATCCTGATCCAGACAACACGTTCTTACGCGAAGCCCTGGCCCGCTACACGGGCTTGCCGATGGATCGTTTGTTTGCAGGCGCGGGTGCTGATGAATTGATCGACCTCGTTCTGCGTGCGACAATCGATCCGGGCGACGCCGTGATCAATTGCCCGCCCTCGTTCGGCATGTATCCATTTAGCTCCGCCGTTAATGCCGCGCAGTTAATCAATGTGCCGCGTCGCGCCGACTTCAGCCTGAATATAGATGCGATCGAATCCGCCGTGCGCTCAAATCCGCGCGCGAAAGTGCTGTTCGTTTGTTCACCGAATAATCCCGATGGCAGCCTGATCGGGGACGATGACCTGCGCCGATTGTTGATGCTGCCAATATTGGTCGTACTCGACGAAGCCTACATCGAATTTGCGGCTCGCCCAACTACTACTGATGGATCGTGGCTCGGCAAAGCAGGACACATCACCTGGGCACTGGATTATCCGAATCTTGCGGTGCTGCGCACCTTCAGCAAATTAGCCGGGCTGGCCGGGCTGCGCGTGGGTTACGGCGTATTCCCCGATTGGCTGTCGAAGCAGATGTGGAAGATCAAGCAGCCCTACAATGTGAATGTCGCTGCGTCGCTTGGCGCTGTCGCGTCACTGGAAGATTTGCCTACGTTGCAAGACAACCTCGACAAATTGATCGCCGAACGAAAACGCCTGAGCGAGGCACTGAGCAAATTCGACTTCCTCAAAGTCTATCCGTCGCATTCGAACTTTATCTTGTGCCGCGTCCCTGGCCAAGACGCCCGTGAACTCAAACGCTCACTCGAAACACAGGGCGTGCTGGTCCGCTACTTCGACAAGCCCGGCCTGCGCGATTGCATTCGCATCAGTGTGGGCAAGCCGATGCACACGGACACACTGGTGAAAGCGCTAAACGAAATAATGAGTAACGAGCGACGAGTGATAAGTGATGCGTGACTGGCGATACGCAACACGAAATACGCAATACGAGGAGTACCATGCGTTCTGCAAAGATTCAGCGGAAAACAAGTGAAACGGATATTACCTTAAGCCTCAACCTGGACGGCAGCGGTCAGGCAAAGATTACCACGGGCGTTGGGTTCCTCGATCATATGCTGCGGCACCTTGCGGTGCATGGCTTGTTCGATCTCGACGTGCAGGCCACCGGCGATCTGGAGATCGATCCGCATCACACCCTCGAAGACGTGGCCATTGTGCTGGGCCAGGCTTTCGATCAGGCACTCGGCGATCGGCGCGGCATCGTGCGGATGGGCAGCGCCTGCGTGCCGATGGATGAAGCGCTCGCCTTTGTCGCGATCGATCTGAGTGGCCGACCCTACGCCGTCGTGCAGGCCGAATGGCACAGTCCCGCAATCGGCACGCTGCCGACTTCGCTCATTCCGCACTTTCTGGAATCATTCGCGGTTGGCGCACGCACGAACTTGCATGCACGTGTAGAGTATGGCCGCGACGATCATCATCAAGCCGAAGCTTTATTCAAGGCGCTGGGCCGTGCATTGGATACCGCGACGCAGATCGATCCGAGACGAGCGAACAATGTGCCATCCACAAAAGGAACACTTGGATAGAACGTAGTGCGTGTTGCGTATTGCGCGGACGGAATACGCAATACGGGACACGTTGGAGATTTGGCTATGATCGCATTGATAGATTACGGCATCAGCAATCTGCGCTCAGTTCAAAAAGCATTTGAACATCTCGGCGTCGAAGTAACATTGGTTGACACGCCTGAAGCCGCCGCGCAAGCCGAACGCTTGATTCTCCCGGGCGTCGGCGCGTTTCCAGCCGGGATGGAGGGACTTCGCGCTCGCGGCTTGATTGAACCGATTAAACGAGCTGCATTGAGCGGCAAGCCGCTGCTGGGGATCTGCCTGGGGATGCAGCTGTTGTTTGAATCGAGCAACGAGATGGGCGACACGCAGGGTCTGGGCATATTGCCGGGTCAAGTCAAACGTATGACGGGCGAACGTCTGAAGATTCCGCATATGGGCTGGAACCAACTAGAGCCACAGCGCGATCATCCGATCATGCGCAGCGTGCCATCAGGCGCGTACGCTTACTTCGTTCACTCGTATGCTGTCTATCCCGACCAGCGTGACATCATTCTTGCCACGACCGAATATGGCGCACCGTTCGCCTCCGTAGTCGGACGCGATCGAATTTGCGGACTTCAGTTCCATCCTGAAAAGAGTCAGACGGTAGGGTTAACTCTGTTGAAAAATTTTCTGGAGATGTAAGCGTGGAGATATATCCAGCGATCGATTTACGCGGCGGCAAAGTTGTGCGCTTGAAATTCGGTGATCCGAACCAGCAAACGATCTTCGGCGATGATCCGATCATAGTGGCCCAACGCTGGACGGAGGCCGGGGCACATTGGCTGCACATCGTCAATCTCGACGGTGCCTTCGGCGACGACGCCGGCGCGGCCGCGACAAACCGTGCCTTGCTAAAACCCCTGGTTGCAATCGGGCCGCGCGTGCAGTTCGGCGGTGGACTGCGGACGCTGTCGGATATCGAGCAGGCTTTGTCGCTGGGCGTGGCACGCGTCGTGATCGGCACGCTCGCGATCGAACAACCCGAGGTCATACGCGAAGCCATCAAAACTTTCGGAGCCGATCGAATTGCGGTCGGACTCGACGCGCAAAACAATCGGGTAAAGACGCGCGGCTGGCAAGTCGATGGCGGGATCGAGCTGATCGATCTGGGTCGTCAATTGCGATCCAGCGGCGTTGAGATCATCATTCACACCGACATCGCACGGGATGGTGATCTATCCGGCGTCAACGTAGAAGCATCGACGGAACTTGCCCGCGCCACAGGCTTACGCGTGATCGCTTCGGGCGGCGTCAACTCGATCGACGACGTGCGGCGTTTGAAGCAAGCAGCGGGCATCGAAGGCGCAATCATCGGTCGGGCGTTGTACACCGCTGCGATCGATTTGCGCGCTGCTATTTTGGAGCAAGATCAAGCATGTTAGCTAAACGCATCATTCCGTGCCTCGACATCAAAGCGGGGCGAGTCGTCAAAGGCGTAAACTTTATCAATCTGAGAGACGCAGGCGATCCGGTTGAACAAGCCCGTGTTTACGACGCGGCCGGCGCAGACGAGCTGGTCTTCCTCGACATCACCGCCACCTCCGACGCGCATCGCACCGCAGCCGAGTTGGCGCGGCGCGTGGCTGACGAAGTCTTTATCCCTTTCACGATCGGCGGCGGCTTGCGCACCCTCGACGACATCCGCGCCTTGCTGCGGGCCGGCGCCGACAAGGTCAGCCTGAATTCGGCGGCGGTTCGCGATCCAGAATTAATCACGCGCGGCGCTGAATTAGCGGGCAGCCAGGCCATCGTCATTGCGATCGATGCGAAACGCAATCCAAAATCAAAAATCAAAAATCAAAAATCAACCTGGGAGGTTTATGTGAGCGGCGGCAGAACCCCGACCGGCCTGGATGTTATTGAATGGTCGCACGAGGTTGAGCGACGCGGTGCAGGCGAAATCCTGCTAACCAGCATGGATGCGGACGGCACAAAAAATGGCTACGACATCGAACTCACGCGTGCAGTGGCCGAGGCCGTCAACATTCCTGTCATCGCCTCCGGCGGCGCGGGGCGCATGGAGCACTTCTTGACTGCGTTTACCGAAGGCAAAGCTGAAGCCGCCCTGGCCGCGTCGTTGTTTCATTACAAAGAGTTGACCATCGCCGACCTGAAGCAATATTTGGCCGAACATGGCATTCCCGTGCGGCCAGTGAAATAATTGGGATACGGATAAACACGGATTCACACGGATTTTTCTTTTATCCGCGGCCATCCGTGTCCAAGAATGAAAGAGGCCCTCATGGAAATTCATTGGGATGAGCGCGGGCTATTGCCCGCTATCGTGCAAGACGCCAACAGTGGCACAGTGTTGATGTTGGCCTACATGAATGCCGAGGCATTGCAATTGACAATCGAAACCGGTGAGGCGCATTTTTGGTCGCGCAGCCGCAAGGAGTTGTGGCACAAAGGCGCAACGTCGGGCAATATTCAGCGCGTGCGCGAAGTGTGGATCGATTGTGATGCTGATACCTTATTGCTCAAGGTCGATCCAGCCGGACCTGCCTGTCACACCGGTGAGGTCAGCTGCTTCTATCGAACCCTCAGCGAAAGGACAAGCAATGTCGCAAATCCTGAATGAACTTTACGCGACGATCCTCGATCGCAAAAGCAATCCGCGTGCCGGCAGTTACACCGCTTCGCTCTTCGCGGCCGGAAGCGATGAAATCGTCAAGAAAGTCGGCGAAGAAGCGATCGAGGTGATTATTGCGGCGAAGGCGCAACCCGATCAACGCGTGGTTGAAGAGGCGGCTGATTTATTGTATCATTTGCTGGTGCTGCTGGCGATGCGCGATGTGACGCTGGCACAAGTCGAGGCCGAACTGGAACGGCGGCATCGGTAGCAGGCAGTCAAGCGAGTCAAAAGTCAGTGAACACTTATATCAATTAAGTTATATAATTATCCCAGCGTAATTGACTGGTGCTAACAGATCAATCGTTATTCAGTTACACGGGCCACACTGCGCCGGAACATCAAAGAAAATATACTGAGAGCATTTGCCGCCCCTTGTCAACGACATTCGAATTCTCACCAAATCGAGGGGGAAAGTTGCGGTGGTAAGTCTTCACCAATCACTCTTCTATCTTCTAGCATCGTAACTGCTCAGCCACTTACGCAACAGTCGCCTAAAATCTCAATAACACCCGCATCGCTCTAAGCCCGTAACTGCTAGAACTCGTCTTCCAATCCTTCTGAGCAAATTGGGGATGGGACCATCGGGCAAACGACGACGGTTACCAGCAAGCGCATGATCGAGGAGCGTAGCAGATGTAAGAAAACAGCGCTCTTTGTCTCAGGCTACCGGGAGCTGGCTGCGACGATCATCATCGGCGTATCGGCCAGCGTCGTAACTACTCAGCCTCCCTCTTATCCGCAGATTACGCTGATGAAGCTGATGAAGAAATCTGCGCCATCTATGAAACACATGCGGTGCACTATAGCCCCGTAGCGAAGCGGAGTGGGGGGTGCTCCCGTCTGTGGACCGCTAGGGCAGTTTGCTTACATGGCCTGAGCAGTAACCAATCAAGGCGCATAACCATTTGTGGCTGGCTGCGCTGGCGTAAGCAAAACCGCACTGGTGCCCGACACGGAACGCTGTGTACAACAAAGGAG
>JADGQE010000434.1 GCA_017882055.1 Thermoflexales bacterium | reverse complement strand
TCCCAGCCGCCCAGGCTGAAACCGCCTAACATCCACGCCACGGCACGTCGCAGCTCACCCTGTGAACGCAGCATCAAGAACGTCGTCAGCGCGGTCGTGAATGATCCCACGGCGACGCCGGCCAGAATGAGCGTCGTCACCGGCGTCGTTTTACCGACACGCGCTAAGCCGTAGACGACTGCGACGGTGAGGAGTGCGCCCACGAACGCGGCGGCCGGCACGATTGCCAGGCCCAGCCCGGTCGCCGACGATTGCAGCGCCATCGCGCTGATGGCTCCGAGGCCCGCGCCGGAAGCAATGCCGATCAGATAAGGATCAGCCAACGGGTTGCGAAAGAGCCCTTGATAGGCTGCCCCGCTGCCCGACAAAGCCGCGCCCGTCAAGGCCATCAAGATAGTGCGCGGCAAGCGGATGTCGAACAGGATCGTCTCTGACGTGGCCGGCCAATCGGGCGTGAAGTGGATGAAGGGCAGACGCGACAACAGAATGCGGATAACATCCTGCGGCGGAATCGCCACTGCGCCGATGGCGGCACTGAGCACCAACGCGCCCAGCAGCAGCGCAATGCACCACAGATAAGGTGATAGAAAGATGGAGCGAAAGCCGGATGATCGTGATCGGCTATCAGCCTGTTTCGCTGCCTCTTGTTCGCTGTGTCGCTCGTGTTCGTCGAGGCTGTCTCGCTCCATCTTCGTGATAGCTCCTATTGTTACTTGAACAACTCGGGATGAAGCAGCTTCGCCATCTGCTCCAGGCCGTCGAGCAGGCGTGGCCCCGGACGGCTGACCAGGTTGTCATCGAACGAATAGATGGCTTTGTTCTTCACGGCCGCGATCGATTTCCAACCGGCCCGCTGGCTGATCGAATCGATCGTGACGCCATAGAGCGTGTCGCCCAGAATGATGATGTCCGGATTCTGCTTGATCAATTCCTCCGAACTGATTTGCCCGAACGGATCCTTCAACACACGGCCCACATTCTGACCACCCGCCAGCGTGATCACGGTATCCAGGAAAGTGCCCGGGCCTGAGGTCCACGGTTTGGTCGGATCAGTTCCATCGACCTCATAGAATACGGTGGGCCGGGTGGCTGCGCCTTTGACTTTGTCAATCACGGTTGCAAAGCGAGTCTTCAACGCATCGATGAGTTTCTGTGCTCCATCGATCTGACCCGTGATCTGCCCCACTGTGTTGATATTCTGATACAAATCGTCGTAGGTCTTTGGATTAGGCAGCCAGTAGACGGTCAGGCCAAGACCCTGCAGTGTCTTGACTTGATCCGGGTTGGTGATCTCGGCTGCTAAAATCAGATCGGGTTTCAGGGCCACAATGGCCTCGGTGTTGAGTTTGTCATACGTGGAGCCGATGCTGGTTACTCTGGCGGCTTCAGCGGGATAGTCGGATAAAGCCTCGCGGCCGATCAGCTGTGCGCCGGCCCCGATGGCAAATACGAGCTCGGTGTTGGAGGGCGCCAACGAGATGATGCGCTGCGGCGGCGCAGCCAGTTGAATGGTGTGACTCAGCCCATCCGTGAGCATGAGCGGCGCCGCGGTAGGCTGGTTAGTAGGCGAAGCCGTTGGCACAAGTGTCGGAGTTACAGCCGGGGCACACGCACTGATCAACAACATCAGCGCCAGACCCAGCAGCCAAATGATCGAATTCAATCTACGAAACATGGAAGGTTCTCTCCTTTTCAACGCAATCACGGATTGTTAAAACAAAAACCCCTTGTCGCAGGACAAGGGGTTAAGCATAACTGGTCATAGATTCAAGCCAGTGTCTCCACCCCCTTTCGGCGAGGTTCGTGGTAAACGCAGTGAGGCCGGCGACCTGACTTGTTAGTGCTGTAGTGTCTTAGTTGGATAGTTCGATAGTTGAGTAATCGGATAGTTAAAAAGCCAATTAACTATCCAACTATTGCACCATCACACTCTCGCACTAACTTACAGTTGCGCGACAGCGCCGGACTCCGCTTGTTTGGCAAGCGTCACCGGCTTCGCCGTTTGGGCCTTGACCATCCGGGGCACAAGGCACCTACACTGCTCTATTCAATTAGAGCCGAACTATACCTCACAGCAGGACAAGCGTCAATGCCCGCTTTTCTGGTGATTATACACAGGTGCTCAAGAGCGAAAACAGATCGTAATCGATGCGTTCTAGAGCAACATCCATGAATATCAGCTCATACAGCATGAGTCGGGAATTACGATCCATAAGCCTGGAATTGCGGATACCTGCGTCTGGAATTGCGGTTCCATGCCCAGGGATTGCAATTCTGATGATGAGTATCAGCATATCTGGGCCAGGAACCTTAATTCCGATGATGAGTATTAGCATATCTCGGTCTGGAATCGCGATTCCAAAGTCGAGTATCGGCCCCCCTGGCACACAGGCGACATTCGGCGGGCCAAAAACAGGCCATTTGTCTGACCGGGCCGCGTCATTTCATCTACAATAGGCGTATCCTAATTCACCCGGAGGTGGTCGAGATGAAAGCACCCAAAGATTCCAAAGCCAAAATCGATCAGGTGGTGAACGCCTGGGAGACGCTGGCGCAGACTCACTCGTTTGGCGGCATGACGCTGGCGGAGTTTAAGACCGCCGTGCAGCCCTCGCAAGCGGCGCGCGAGGCGCTGGCGACGCTGGAACAGCAAGTGACGGCGGCGATCAACGCCCGCGACATGGCCGATCAAGTGAGCCTGGACAAAGTGCAGTTGGCGGTCAACGGTGTAGTGGGCGATCCGGCCTTTGGCCCGGACAGTGATCTATATGAGGCGATGGGGCTACGTGCGCGAGAGCGAGCGCAAGAGCGGCCTGACGCGCAAGGGAAAGAAAGGCGCGTAGCCCACGTCAAGTTTTTGTGTAGATGATGCTCCGGCATCACGCGCATTGGCTTGCGCGAGAATTTTTGTTGACGGGGTAGCGGAGATATTCTATACTGTTGGCGTCGATGCGAACGTTTTCGCGTCATGCGCTAGTAGTCCACCACAAAAGTTTTGACGGGCCGTAGTCTAGCCGCTTGTCGGCGTTTGACGGGCACACGCCTGGCGGCCCACCGACGCAATGCGTCGGGTATGGGCAGGCCCGATGCTACCCGCATAATTTATTTGGTGGACTATTAGTCGGATTTGCCAAGATCGCCGCATTCGACGCGGCCCATCAAGCGCAAGAGATGGCGAAAGGCGCGGCGCACTTCCACCGGGCGGCTTCGCACTGCTCTCGAATGTGTATACTCGAATCGTCCTAATCAGCGGTTGGACCGCTTGTTTGCTACGAAGACCTACGACACCACTATTAACAGTGCCCCCGATAGTGGTCCGCTTTATGCAGGGCCGCAGTGAGAGTGTGTCGA
>JADGQE010000433.1 GCA_017882055.1 Thermoflexales bacterium | reverse complement strand
CCGCCGGCCAGGCCATGTGCCAGGGTCGGTTCGTGCTCGTAGGGATCGTAAGGCTGCCCGTCGCGTTTGGACAGATAGGCCGACGGCGAAGCCGCCGCGTTTACGCCGATGATGCGAATCATCGGGTTGAGTGTCTTGGCGACGGTTGCTACGCCCGCGATCAATCCGCCGCCGCCGACCGGCACGACGATGGTATCGACATCGGGCAGGTCCTGCATGATCTCCAGTCCGCACGTGCCTTGACCGGCGATGACCTGCACATCATCATAGGCCGATACAAAGGTCGCGCCTGTTCGATCGGCATGGGCCAACGCGGCCTGCTGGGCCTCGTCAAAGGTTTGGCCGACCAAGTGCAAATTGACCGGGTACTGGCGTATCTTCGTTATCTTGGCGGGTGCGGCGTTGGCTTGCACGTACACATCGGCCTGGGTAAGACCGAGTGACTTAGCGGCATGGGCCACGCCCAGCGCATGATTTCCGGCTGAAGCAGCCACGATGCCGTGTGCCAGCTCGTCAGCTGAAAGCGACAGGATCTTGTTCAATGCGCCGCGCGGCTTAAACGATCCGGTATGCTGGCAATTTTCCATCTTCAGCCAGATGTCGCTGCCGATCTGCGCGCTGATCGATGAAGATTTTTCCAACGGCGTGCGGAGAATGTAAGGCCCTATTCGTTGTCGGGCAAGGTAGATTTCGTGCAAGGTAAGCGTCGACATGATCAGATCCTTTGACTGCATCACGGGCGAAGTATAGCATATCCACGCATGGTATACTTTGTTCCATGACTCAAATACGGGGGAGCTATGAATGGACCGACTCATTTCGCGGGTGGCCTGGCAACAGCGACGGCCGTCTCGCTTGTTTTTTCGGTCGATCTGAAGACGGGTCTCATCGGCGCAGCGATTGGGGCGGGGGCGGCGCTCATACCCGATTGGTTCAACATTGCGTTTCCGGGCATCGAACTGGCTGGCTTCGAGGGCCATCGCGGCGTATCGCACTGGTTGCTCACCGCGCTGGGTGTCGCTTATTTGTTTGCCGGGCGATGGCCGGGATTGTGGCAATATTGCCTGGCCGGTTACTGTTCGCATTTGTTTCTCGACATGTTGACTGAGCGCGGTATCCCTTTGCTGGGGCCGCTGCCGATGCAATTCCGCGTCGCGCCTTTTAGAAATGGCGGGGCAGTTGATCATATCATTGGCGCACTTAGCTTAGAGCAAATTCCAGTTTGGTTTACGGGTCTGTCATTCCGAGCAAAGCGAGGAATCTCTGCCACTATCGGAGAGACCCTTCGCTCCGCTCAGGGTGACACCGTAAATCAACTTGGAAACCGCTATACTGGCCTCGATCATGATGATGGCGATCTGGATCGTGAGGTTGGTTAGAGTCGCTTAGTACCTGGCGTTTTGGAGGCAAGCATGAACAGCGTCACTTTCAAGGATAATGTCGTCATCATTACCGGCGCTTCAACTGGCATTGGGCGTGAGGTCGCGCTGCAGCTGGCCGATCAAGGCGCCTGGCTGGCGCTCGCCGCCCGCAGCGCCGAACAGTTGGAATCGGTCGCGGCCGAATGCCGCCAACGCGGCGGCAAAGCGATTGCGATCCCCACTGATGTGGCTGATGAATCTCAGTGTAAGCGCCTGATCGATCGAGCGGCTGTCGAGTATGGACGGATCGACACGCTGATCAACAACGCCGGGATCAGCATGTGGGCGAAGTTTGAAGACCTGAAAGATCTGTCGATTTTGGATCAGATCATGCGGGTGAATTACCTGGGCAGCGCCTATTTGACGGCTTATGCCTTGCCTTATCTTAAACGGACCAGAGGCCGCATCGTCGGCGTATCGAGCCTCGCGGGGAAAAACGGGGTACCCACGCGCAGTGGTTACGCGGCCAGCAAACATGCGCTGGCGGGCTTCTTCGATACGCTGCGTATCGAACTGGCCGACTCTGGTGTCAGCGTGACGATGATCTATCCCGGCTTTGTCAAATCGGAAATTCGTGAGCGGGCTGCGGGGGCCGATGGCCAGCCGCTGAGGCAAAGCCCGGTGCATGAGAATGAAGTGATGACAGCCGAGACCTGCGCGCGCATCATTATCGATGCAGCCGCCAAGCGCAAGCGTGAAGAAGTGATGACGCTGCGCGGCAAGCTCGGACAGTGGCTAAAGTTGATCGCGCCGGGGCTCGTTGATCGAATAGCGCAACGGGCGATCGAGCAAGGGCGTTGACGATCATAACGATTCCGAAAAGAAACCGGGTTTCTGCTTTTACTCAGCCTGTTCCAAACTGCCGATCGCCGGCATCGCCCAAACCCGGCACGATGTAGCCGATGTCGTTGAGCCGTTCGTCGATCGCGGCGATGTAGAGCGGTACATCAGGATGATCGTGCGTCAGTTTAGCAACACCTTCCGGCGCGGCCAGTAAGCCGACATACTTAATCTTCTTCGCTCCCCACTTCTTCAAAATATCAATCGTGGCCGAAGCCGAGCCGCCAGTGGCCAGCATCGGATCGAGCACGAGGCACACATCCACGGTCGGGCTGATGGGCAATCGATTGTAATAGGCGATGGGCTTGAGGGTTCGCTCGTCGCGGAACAATCCGATATGCCACACTTCGGCAGACGGCATCATCTCCCATACGCCTTCGACCATGCCCAGCCCGGCACGCAGCACCGGCACAAGGCCCACGGCTTCGGCCAGTTCAAAGCCGTGGGCCACGCCCATCGGCGTGGGCACGGTCCTCTCCGTTAACAGTAGATCGGCCGTGGCTTCGTAGGCAAGCAGGATCGCCAATTCGCGTACGAGCTCGCGGAACATCTTGGGATTGGTGTTGATATCGCGCAGACGGGTAAGCTTGTGTTTCACCAGTGGATGCTGACTAACGTTGACGTGTGGCATGCGTCGGGCCTCCTGGATAATGATTGATGACGATTTTACTCTATTAGGCGCTAGATGCAACCCTGGGCGGCGCAGTGTCTGCCTTTTGCAAAGGACCTTTGCAAGGTTGATACTCATGATAAAATGTCTGCATGTCCATCATCCCACTGCGATTGCATTCCCACTGGAGCCTGCTCGACGGTGTCCCTTCGATTCAAGCGATTGTCGATCACGCGCAGGCCGTGCGCTTGCGGGCGATCGCTTTGACGGATACGAATGCTCTGTACGGCGCGATCGAGTTTGTGCGCTGCTGCCGTGAGGCGGACGTTCAACCGATCATCGGCGTGGACTTCACGTTAAACGCCGGCGGCTCGGTTCGGCTTCTCGCTCGTAACTTGAGCGGCTATGCTAATCTCTGTCGCTTAGTCACACGTTTACAGGCCACGCCCGATCGCGAAGCCGCTTTAGCTCGCGGTCTTGCC
>JADGQE010000432.1 GCA_017882055.1 Thermoflexales bacterium | reverse complement strand
GACACGCTGGGCTACAGCGCGTGGCATACCAACACGGTGACGGTGAATGCGCCGACGATCAACGCCAACTTCAATCAAAGCGCGACAAGTATCGTGGTGAACAGCACCGTTCTCTTTACGGACACCAGCACCACCAACGGGCCGAGCTTCGTCGGCTGGTTGTGGACCTTTGGCGATGGCGCGATCAGCAGCGAGCAGGACCCGATGCACACTTACACCACTGTGGGCGTGTACAACGTCACGCTGTTGATCACAGACAGCTTAAGCTACACTGCCACGCACTTCGTCCCGAACGCCGTCAACGTGGCGTCGGGCTGCACCCCGCTCGCCAGCGCCGACTTCACCTATGCGCCGCTCAAGCCGCTGATTCATAGCACTATGACCTTCACGGCGACGAGC
Source organism: Thermoflexales bacterium (assembly GCA_017882055.1). Taxonomy (GTDB): domain Bacteria; phylum Chloroflexota; class Anaerolineae; order Fen-1058; family Fen-1058; genus JADGQE01. Next base: position 2,962 of record JADGQE010000432.1, on the reverse strand, counting down.
GCCCCGGTGAGCGCCACTCAGCCGATTACGTATGCGTGGAACTTCGGCGACGGCAGCCAGTTGACGGTCTCTACGCCGATAATTCAACATATGTACCTCGTTACCGGAACGCGGACCGTCAGCGTTACAGCCTACAACCTGTGTACGCCGTCAGGTGTGTCTGCGCAAAATGCGCTTACGATCGAGCCCAATCGTATCTTCCTACCGCTGGCGATGAAGAATCACTAAAGGATTGATCCTCCCGCAGGTTGAATCTCAACCTGCGGGAGGAAAGCCTGGACTCGGTACGGTTTCGATGAGGCTCCAGGCCCGCGTCCTCGCGGGCGTTTCAACACATGCGGTGCAGTGCTCCCGCCGCGACGCCTGGCGGGCCACCCATTCGCCAATGGCGAGTGGGGAATGGCCGGACGCGGTTGGAGAGCGCTCACTTGCTCGCTACGATCCTGCATCGCGGGAAGTGGCGTTGTTTTATCAACTCAAGGGCGTGCCGGGGGACGAAGCGAAGGCCCTGGCTGCGCGCCTGATCGCTCAACCGGAATCGGCGCTGAGCGTATTCATCCCCATCATCCCATTTTCTTCAATAGTGGCTACCCCGCGATCATCGCCTCGTTTGTGATCAGCACGTTGGCTCACTTTTTGATCGGCACAGCCAGGACGGCAGTGACGGGCCTGAGTCCGTGATGCAGCGGCATCGAGATGACTGTCGCCGGTCTGGGTGAGGCGTTGATCACTGATGGGCTGGGTCTTGTCTTTGGGCCGGCGGCGCCTGCTTGACTAATGACGCGTCTGATTCTATCATAGAGACATGCGTTTTCACATAGCGGCTTCAAAGAGGCTCGGCGATTGAAATAGATTCCTGGCTGGCAGCGTGCCAGGTCTTCCCCATCAACTTTATCCTGCGAGGTGGAGCATGACAAACCTGGAAGATCTCGTCCTTGTGAATGCCCTGATGCGACAAGCCTTAGTTGCGATCGAGGAGGTCATGGGCAAGAATGGGCTGAACGCCGTACTGCACACCTCTCGGCTCGATCAGTACATTGACCACTTGCCGCCGGACGACCTGGAGCCTGCTTTGAACGCGTCTGATTACGCCCGTTTGAATGAGGCGATTGAAAATTTCTACGGACGCGGCGGGCGCGGTATTTTACACCGGATCGGCAAAGCCTCATTTGAATATGGAGTCCGGGAACAATCCGCACTCTTCGGCCTGGCGGGCGTGGCGCTCAAGGTGCTGCCCACCAGGGCGCGGATCCGCTTTATTCTCAATCGCATGGCCGGCGCGGTCAAGAAGGCGAATCCGCAGTTGCGGATTGATGTGGAAGAGACCGCTGACGGATTTGCCTATGTGGCCCATATCTGTTCGCTCTGCTACGGGCGGCACAGCGACAAGCCGGTTTGTCACTTGTACGTCGGTTCAATCGCAGAAGGGGTGCGCTGGGTGACGGGGCAAGTATATCACGTTGAGGAAACGCACTGCATGGCCAAAGGTGATCCCTACTGCCGCTTTGAAGTGACTGAGGTGAAGACCTGAGTGACCAACTGCCCCAGGGACCAATTTGCCTGCCGAAGATTGCCGCCTGGCTGACTTACTGCGAAGCTTGCCTGCTTGCATTATCGCCAGACCGGGTCATTACCTTGAGCGGGTTTCTTCTTGCCTCTCTTTGCCGTCTGCCTGGGTAGGGCTGAGGGTTTCATCTCCATATTGACTTCCCGCCTCTTTGAGCGCATAATACGGGTGGCACAACATTCTGCGCTGATGATCGTTGGGTCACAACCACAGTCAGTGTTGATAGCGCCTCGAACTGATCGTCACCGCGTTTGCCATGCTCATGCTAAACTGAAGGAGGTCTCGCTATGAGCCGCATATTGCGAATTACCCTTGCCATGTTGGCGCCGGCCGTGCTCGTGATTCTCTTCGCTATCGCAACTTATAAGCCGGGGCCTCCCGGCCAGGCTGAGGCGCTGGTGTACGACTACTTGCGATACCGCGATTCGACTTCACAGCCGACGACGACTGTCCAGCAAATCGTCGAAGCCAATCGGCCCGGGAACTTGATGCTCCCACTGAGCAAAGCCACATTCGGCAACGGGATATATTGGACTACGATTATCGACACGACATCGAGCGGCGTCACTCCGTTTCCGACGGCCACCCCGTGGTTCAGTGAGTTCTCGGCCGGCGGCTCGACTCCCTGGGCAGGTGGATCCTCAACCGGCGGTTCGGGTCTCCGCTCGCTTCCTTTCCCGCCTGCGGAAGTGTGGTGTGTCGTCGTGCGCCGCGCCGACCAGGCTCTGCCCGGCCTCGTATTTTTGGCGCAACATCAGGATCTCTACTACACGGAGTGGATTGTGCACGAGCCAACCGCGCAGACCTTGCCCGAGTTGAACGCGAGCCTTGCCGCAGTGGGTTGCGAAGTGACACTCAAGCCATAAGCACGACGAACCATGCTTCACCGCCGGCCTCAAATACCGAAGCCCGCTCAGCATCATCGAGTGGGCTTCTTCTTTTCCCACTGCATCCGCGGCAGATCGGTTCTATCTTCTCTTTCAACTCCCCCATTGACTTTTCAAAAACCTGCCTGCACTATCCTCGACAACACGACCTCCTCAGGTTTCTGCTGGGCGGCGGATAAAACGTGACCGGCCTCCGAATCGCCCCACGCCAGTGATCTGCTAAATTGAGCAAGTTTTACAAATTGCCATATTGACACGTGCAGCAAACAGCCTCATAATGATTCTGGCTTCTAGCCGATCCTGAATCAGGGCCTTCGTGATCACCAGCACCTGCTGGATGTTTTTGTCGACGGCCGGCATCAACCACACTCGGGTAATGTCGCCCTGACACGTCAGGCAGGCGATAAATCAATTTACCAAGACCAAGGAGAGCACCGATGACTAAGAAGATTTTGCAGTTGGTGGGCGACTTCGTGGAGGACTACGAGGCCATGGTACCGTTTCAGGC
>JADGQE010000083.1 GCA_017882055.1 Thermoflexales bacterium | reverse complement strand
CTGCTGCCCGCGGCGGCCGAGACGATCGAGAACGGTCCCGCTTCTGGCGCGTCGGCGATCAAGAATGGCTTGCTGGCCGTAGCCTCCGGCTATTACGACACCGTGCTGGTGGTCGGCGGCGAGAAGATGCGCGAGGTGACCGGCTGGCGCGCCACCGATTTCGTCGCGACCATGACCCACCCCCAGGTCGAGTATCCGTATGGCATCACCCTGCCTGGCATGGGCGGCATGTTCACCCGGCTGTATATGGAAAAATACGGCGTGACCCGCGAGCACCTGGTGGCCGTGTCCCTGAAGAATCAGGAGATGGGCACGTTGAATCCTTACGCGCATGTCGAGATGGCGCTGGATCGCGCTGGCATCTTCGACAGTCCCGATGCCATCGTCAACAATCCCACCTCGGCCGATCCGCTGCACCTGTACGATCTCTGCCCGGTGAGCGATGGGGCCGCGGCCGTCATCCTGTGTCCGTTGGACATGGCCCGGAAACTGTCGAAGCCCCCAGTTCTGATCGCGGGCTTCGGCCAGGCCACCGACACGCAGACTCTCCAGGAACGCGATGACCCGACCGACTTGAAAGCGGTTACCCTGGCGGCCCAGAAAGCCTTCGAGATGGCGAAACTCACACCGGCCGACATCGACGTAGCCGAACTGCACGATGCCTTCACCATCCTGGAGATTGCCGAAAGTGAGCATGTCGGCTTCTTCAAGAAGGGCGAGGGTGGAAAAGCAGTAGCGGCGGGCCTGACCCGGCTGGGCGGACAGATTCCCATCAATGTCTCTGGTGGTCTCAAAGCACGTGGTCACCCGGTCGGTGCGACCGGTGTCGCCCAGGTTGTAGACATCGTCTGGCAACTGCGCCACGAGCTGCCCGAGAACCGGCAGGTGAAAAACGCCCAGAACGGTCTAACGGTCAACTTCGGCGGCTTTGGAAATAATGTGCTGGCCTTCGTATTGAGGAGAGTCGAACCATGAAAAAAGAAATGGCTATCACCGCCTTCAAGTGCAAGAAATGCGGCAAGATCCACTATCCCTTTCACGATCGCTGCCTGGCGTGCAAGAGCCGCGAATTTGAGCAGATAAAACCTCAGGGCAACGCCACCCTGCTCACCTACACGGCGATCTTCAACCTGCCGTGGGGCTTCGATCAGCGTTTCCTCATCATCGGCGTGGCCGAATTTGAAAACCATATCAAAGCCATGGGCCAGATCAAAGTCGATTCGGTCGACCAGTTGAAAGTGGGGATGAGCGTGATCCCCAGTTGGGAGCCGATCCGCAAACAGTATGGCGAGGATGTGTACGGGCTGAAGTTTGAGCCGATGGATTAGAAGCGTTGTTGGGCTATTGATCAACTTCAACGTCACGCAACTTGCGAAGGGCATCAAGCGTCGAGTGTAATAAAGCAATTCTAACAACCACGGAGAACACGGAGAAAAGCCTTTGGTAACTCTGTGTTCTCCGTGGTTAAGCTCTTGCGGCAACCGCGACTGCCATCCCCATCAGCGCATCAATTCCTGATGAATTGCCCCAGCCTAAAGCGCAGTCGACGCATTCACGGATCGCCGGTTGGCCTGTGACGATGCCGTCGACGACCTTCATCAAGCGTTCGTCGGCTTGACCATCTGCTGCGCATTCGATCAGATTGGCGCTGAGGAGAGTTGTCGTCTGGTAGGCAGCTTCGATCACATGTTGATTCAGCTCGTGCCAATCGCCGCCGATTTGCCAGCGATTAAGCATCAGCAGCAAGCCCAACACGCAATCATCACCGGACGGGGTGAGTCCCTGCCCCCGCCCCAGCAAACCGGTGATGGACTCGATCATTTGTGGAGTGTTCCTGGCAACCCATGCTTGCCGAAACGCGAAGAGGTTTTCCAGCAACGTCAATTGGTCTGGAGCCAAAAGATCATGGATCGGCAAGCCAGGCAACGAGGGTAACACGGCGCTGAAATCTTCAGCACGCCTGCGAGCGATCACACCGCTGGCAATCTGTCGCACGTTCTCCAACTGAGCATCGACCGTTCGGGCATTAGTCCGCGGAGCTGGATAGCGCCACATCTTAGCAGGCGATGCTTGAATGGCCACCTCGATCGAAGGGAAGATCAATCGGCTGCCGGAGAAATGCGCCGGTGCATTGAGCTGCAGTGCATGCAATTGATCGAACGGCGGATGCAGCGTGGCAGTCAGCGGCCCGCAAAATGTTTCAAACGATACGAATATCACGCGGCGTGGCGCGCGGATGAAGAGGCCGCGCGCCGTGACGCCGATCACGCTGGCCGTCTGATCTTGAGACCAGACTTCCCAGGCGGCGCGGCCGAGGGTCGCGCATTCAAATAGATAGCTCATCGCACTTCTGAGTCGGACTCAAATCCGAATGTACTGCTTCCATTCGGGCCGAATGCTTGAGGTCATCACCAGATAACTGGTGCGCGGTGTCTTAGGCTCGTAGTTGGGATCGTGGAACCGCAGCCCGGCATCGTGCATCGAGCGGCCGCCTTTACGTTGCTGGCAGCGTGGGCAGCAAGCCACGGTATTGCTCCAGGTGTTGGGCGGAATGTTGTGAGCGCGGCAGTGCCATTGTGGAGCGACGTGATCGATGGTCGCCTCGTGCGCGCCGAGACGCTTGCCGCAATACTGGCAGGTATAATGATCGCGGGTCAGCACGCCGCGCCGCGACCAGCCTACACCCCGGCGCGGAACGTTGACGTAGTAGCGCAGCCGCAGCACGCTGGGCATGGGCTGCCGCGTGCTGGGCGAGCGCAGTTCGCGGCCCGGCACGGCTTCGACCAGATCGACTTTGCCGTCCATGATCAGGCTGACGGCCCGGCTCAAGCCGACGACGGCCAATGGTTCAAACGATGCGTTCAACAACAAGACATTGATCATGATGCTGCTCCAGATCAGCGCGGTCAGTTGGAGTGCCCGTTGATTGACGGGTAGGATGTTCAAAAGCGTCGCGATTGCCACCGAAAGTATAACAGACAGTGGGCGTAACCTCAAATCAAAGCGGCGGCGCGTTGAGCGGGTCGCAACGCAGATTCAATGACGTTTGACGGCTGACCGCTCAGGCGGTACACTAGCGATGTGTCTGGAAAACTTTCGGAGCACTCACAGATTACACATATTGTTTATCGGTGCTCGGGTTCAGGAGAGAGACATGACCCCTTCACTGCGATCTTTCATCGACGAATATACGCGCCAGATCGAGCCGCTGCTGCGTGAACGCAACGCCGCTTACTGGAAGTTCAGCACGCATGGCGCTGCCGCCGCGCAAGCCGAATACGCACGGCTAAGTACAGTCATTCGCCAGCTGCACGCCGATCGATCCCGTTTCGAATTGTTGAAGTCGCTGTCGGCCCAACCGGGCGGCGATGAGCTGCTTGATCGGCAGGCGCAGCTGGCGCGCAATAGTTTTCAGGCGCAGCAGATGGCGCCCGGCACGATCGAAAAGATCGTGGCCCTCGAAACCCAGGTCGAGTCGGAGTTCAATGCATTCCGCGCTGAACTCAACGGCGGGAAAGTCACCGACAATCAACTCAAGCAGCTGCTGCGTGATGCCGACAATGTCGAGCTGCGGCGCACTGCCTGGGAAGCCAGCAAACAAATCGGCGCACAAGTGGCCGATCGAATTTTGCAGACGGTGGAACTGCGCAACCAGGCGGCGCGCGACATGGGCTTCGACAACTATTACACCCTGAGCCTTCAGTTGCAAGAGTTGGATGAGGCGGTGTTGTTCGATCTGTTTGATCGGCTTGAGGCGCTGACCCGGCCGCTGTTCATGGCCTACAAAGCCGATCTCGATCGGCAGCTGGCCGATCGGTTCCATACCTCGATCGATCAGCTGCGGCCCTGGCATTACGCCGATCCGTTCTTTCAGGAAGTGCCGGTCGGCTCCGACCTCAACGTCGATCGCTATTATGCCGACCAGGACAGCGTGGCGCTGACGCAGCAGTTTTATCAAACGATCGGCCTGCCCATCGACGATATTATCGCACGCAGCGATCTGTTCGAGCGACCGGGCAAATACCAGCACGCTTACTGCATCGACATCGATCGCCTGGGTGATACACGGGTAATTTGCAACGTGCAGCCGAATGAACAGTGGATGGGCACCCTGCTGCACGAGTTCGGCCACGCGGTCTACGACAAGTATCACGACCTGTCGCTGCCTTTTCTGCTGCGCGAACCGGCGCACACCCTGTCGACGGAAGCGATTGCGATGTTGATGGGCCGCTTAAGTGTCAGCGGCGATTGGCTGCAGCGGTACCTCGGTTTGACGCGTGACGAGGTGACGAAGTTCGAGCCGCAGCTGCGTGCGCGTCTGCGCGCCAGCCTGCTGATCTTCACGCGCTGGGATTTGACGGTCTGTCACTTCGAGCGCGAGCTGTATCGCAATCCGCAGCAAGACTTGAACACGTTGTGGTGGGACATGGTCGAGAAATTCCAGATGGTCAATCGACCGGATAATCGTCATCAACCCGACTGGGCGGCCAAGATTCATCTGGGCTGTTATCCCGCTTACTATCAGAATTACATGCTGGGCGAGATGACGGCCTCGCAGCTGCTGGAATACATTCGCGGCGACGTGTTGAACGGCGTGGCTGAGAAATTTGTGGACAGCCCCAGGGTGGGCGAGTATTTGATCGAGCGATTCTTCAAACTCGGCTCGCGCTATGCCTGGAACGGTGCCTTGAAAGCGGCCACGGGTGAAGAACTGAAGCCCGAATATTTCGCCAGGCATTTGCAGTAGTGCGTCGTCTTATCATCGACACGAATCTTTCTTTGAGAAGTTGCGGCTGATTTAGAGCAGATTCCTAATTGATGTACGCCAAGCATCCAGAGCGGAGCGGCGGGCGTTCTTCGACTTCACTGCGTTCCGCTCAGAATGCGCCCGCTGCGTAGTCGAAGTATGCGGTACACTGGCGTAAACCAAATCGGAAATTGCTCTAGACGCATTGAATCTAAACCTTACTCATTTCAAAACGGAGATTCCCTCAAGATGAAAATTCATTTGACGGTCGGGCGAGGCGATGGGCCGACGCCGCTGGCGGCCTTTGACAACGCGATGTATGACGCGCACGTGGGCAACTATAACCTGGTGCATCTGTCCTCCGTCATTCCGCCCTACAGCACGATCGAGCCTTCGCCGTTTGTCGGCGAGCCGAAGGACTATGGTGATCGCCTGTATGTGGTGATGGCGCATCGCGGTGAAACCGATGCGGGCAAATGGGCGTGGGCGGGCTTAGGCTGGACGCAGGAGCCGACCACGCTGCGCGGCTTATTTGTCGAGCAGACGGGCGCCACTGAAGCCGAAGTGCGCCGCAACATCGAATTGACGCTCAACTCGTTGATGGATCGCCGCCCGTATAACTATGGTCCGATTCAAATGGAGGTCGCGGGCGTAGAATGCAAAGACCAGCCGGTGTGCGTCATGGTTATTGCTGCGTATAAATCGCTGGGCTGGCACTGAGCCTGATCTAACAACATCCTCCGCGAATACTTTGTTCATTTGTGTAAATTGGCGGATTGCTTTTCATACTTCGTCGTTAGCACCCTAAGACTTACGCCTGGCGCGTTGGCGCGTTGATGGTCGCGACAAAAATCACCGCGGACTTAATCGGTCCGCGGTGATTTCATTTTCGCAGCCGCTGCTATCGGCTCAGCGGTCGGCGCGCAGCCGATAGCCCACGCCCGGCTCGGTCAGGATGTAATGCGGACGCGCCGGATCGGGTTCGATCTTGCGGCGCAGGTTGCTCATATTCACCCGCAGGATGTGCATTTCGTTCTCGTAACCGGCGCCCCAGACTTGACGCAGCAACTGTCGATGCGTCAGCACTTTGCCGGCATTGATCACCAGTACGCGCAGCAGATCGTATTCGGTCGGCGTCAGCTGCACTTCATTTTCGGCCAGTGTAACGAGCCGTCGTGCGAAATCAACTTTGAGATCATCGCAGGCAAAAATCGGTTCGGCCGATGTCGGCGTGCTGTGCCGAATGGCCGTGCGCATGCGCGCCAGCAGTTCGCCCGCGCCAAAGGGCTTGGTCAAATAATCATCCGCGCCCGCATCGAGTGCCGCGATCTTATCGCTCTCGTGCTCGCGCACCGACAGAATGATAATCGGGGTTTGTGACCACTCGCGCAGTCGCCGTGTGACTTCGATGCCGTCGATATCGGGCAGGCCGAGATCAAGAATGATCAGATCGGGTCGATTGGCGACTACCGAAGTCAACGCGGCTTGTCCGCTCTCGGCCTCAAACAAAGTGTAAGCGTGGGCTGAGAGCGCCGCGTGCAAAAAACGGCGGATCGCCGGTTCGTCGTCGACAATCAATACGCGTGGCCCGGTCTCAGTCATGTCCTGGCTCCGTGGGGCGCGGTTTGTGTTAACGGCAAAGCGATGGCCAGGATCGTGCCGCCGCCCGATCGATTCTCGGCCCAGATCGATCCGTCATGGGCTTCGACGATGCCTTTGCAAATAGAGAGGCCCAGGCCTGTGCCGCTGACACTGCCTGGATGCTGCACGCGATAGAACTTGTCGAAGACGCGCGGCAAATCCTCCGGCGGAATGCCGATGCCGCGATCGGCCACCGCGATTTCCAGGCGATCGTCGGTGGTGCGAACGCGGACCTCGATCGGCGTGTCGGGGGTTGAGTACTTGATCGCGTTGTCGAGCAAGTTGACCAGGACTTGCACGATCAGCACGAAGTCCATGGGCACCAGTGGCAAGCTCGCCGGCACATTCACATCGATTTTTCGATCCGTGAACCGATCAGATAGCCGATCGAGCGCGGAACCGATCACGTCCTGCACGTCGCACGGCTCCTGGGCCACTTTCATCGCGCCGGCTTCGATGCGCGTCATATCGAGCAAATTACCCACCAGCCGATTGAGCCGCTCGGCCTCGCCGCGGGCCGTTTCGATCAAGCTATGCTGGGCGGTTTCATCCAGATTCCCACTGTCCTCCTGCAAACTGCTCAACGCGCCTGTAATGGAGACGAGCGGCGTGCGAAGGTCGTGCGAGATTGAATTGAGCAGCGCCGTTTGAAGTTTCTCCGTGGCTTGCAGCAGCTGCGTTTGACGTGTTTGCTCGGACAGGCGCGCACGCTCGATCGCCACCGCGGCCTGACTGGCAAACGCTTCCATCAGATTCCGCTGATCCGAAGTAAGATGTTGGGCTACGTTGGTCGGTTTAACGCCCAATACGCCGACCACGCCATGCGCTGTCTTAAGCGGCAGATAGCGTGTTGGAGCTGCGGGCAGTGTCTCCGTATCACGGCCGGCGGGTTGGCCATGTTGAAACGCATAAGCGGCCACCGCCATTTCGTTTTCGTCGAGACTTGTATTGGGACTGTGACCGCTCAGCGCCAGACGATCATTCTCGGGCAACAAGACGACAACTTCACGGCTGAAGTTTTCGCTCAAATGGGTAATGATCAGACTCACGATCTCGTCCAAACCGCCGGCCGCTGCCAGATCGCGGCTGAAGGCATACAGGGTGGCCGTATTGGTTTCGCGACTGCGTGCGGCTTCAGCCTGTTCACGCGCGCGCGCCGCCAGCGTACTGACGACCACACCGACGATAAACAGACCGGCAAACGTCAATAGATATTCAGTATCGGTGACCGTAAAGGACAGGCGCGGTGGAATAAAAAAATAATCGAAAGCTAACACGCTGAGAAACGCAGCCAGGATGGAAGGGCCGCGCCCCAGATACAGAGCTGCGATCAAGACGGCGGCCAAATACACCATCACCAGGTTCGTCGGCGAAATATTGAGCTGGTGAAAGACCGCGCCCAACATCGTCGTCGCCACGATCAGCAGGACGCTCTGTGCGTAGCGCAGCCAGGGGCGATGCGGCACCCAATCCCGCGGCAAGCCAGGGCGGGTCGTTTCGGCTGTACCGCTAATGACGTACACATCGATCTTCCCGGCGTCGTGGATGATCTGATCGACGATCGAGCCGCGCAGCACTTCGGTCAGGCGCGGTCGCAGCGGCTGGCCGACGATCAGTTTGGTGATGTTATGCTTGTGCGCGTAGGCCAGTAAGGTTTCCGCCACCGAGTTGCCGGGCAGGCTTCTCGTTCGGGCGCCGAGTTCTTCGGCCAGGCGCAGCGTCTGCGCGAGTTGATCGCGCTGCGCCGGCAGCAGCTTAGAGTGGCCGGGGGTTTCAACGTAGAGCACGAACCATTCCGCGTTGAGCTGCTCGGCCAGGCGGCGGGCCGTGCGTACCAACCGTTCGCTGAGTGGATGCGAACTGACACAGACCATCAGCCGCTCAGCGGCCGGCCAGGGTCCGGGGATCGATCGAGTGCGCATGTAAGCCCGCATCTGATTGTCGACCCGCGCGGCGGCGCGCCGCAGGGCCATTTCACGCAGCGCCGTTAAATTGCCCTTGCGAAAGAACTTTTCGATCGCCCGCGCGGCCTGCTCGGATACGTAGACTTTGCCCTCTTTCAGGCGCTGCAGCAGCTCATCGGGCGGCAGATCGATCAACTCGATCTCGCCGGCCTCGTCGATCACTTTATCCGGAATCGTCTCATGCACGTTGACGCCCGTGATCTGTGCGACGACATCGTTCAGGCTTTCGAGGTGTTGAATGTTGAGCGTGGTATAGACGTCGATCCCGGCACTCAACATCTCCTCGACGTCTTGATAACGTTTGGGGTGACGCGAGCCGGGGGCGTTGGTATGAGCCAGCTCGTCGACAAGCACCAGCGCCGGTCGACGAGTCAGCACCGCGTCGATGTCCATCTCCTGCAATTTGACATTACGATAGACCAGTTCCTGGCGCGGGATCACTTCGAGGCCCTTGACCAGCTCTTCCGTTTCGGCGCGGTGATGCGTTTCAACGTAGCCGATGACGACGTCGATGCCTTCGGCTTTGCGCTGGTGCGCGCCTTCCAGCATGGCGAAGGTCTTGCCCACGCCGGCCACATAGCCGAGGAAGATCTTGAGCTGGCCGCGCTGGCGCTGCTGTTCTTCCTGCTGCACGCGCGCCAGCAACTCGTCGGGATTGGGACGTTGATTATCCATAGTGAGAATGAGGCGAAAGCCTGGCGAAGGTCCCAGGCGAGACGGGCCTGCTCCGCGTTGCGGCCAACCTTCGCCAGGTTGTATCATTCAATTCTAGCACGATTGAGACACGTTCGAAAAAAGTAAGCGACCCATCAATGCGGCTGGGCCAGTTTGTTTGCCGCCAGTTGATCGCGCAGCGCCTGCAGCTCAGCCGCGGCTTGCAGGGCGCGCTCGATCGCAATTGCGCCCTGTTCGGCAAAATTCTGAAGCAGAACACCATTGGCGGCGGGCAAGGGCAAGGTCCCGCGCCAGATGCAGATTTCACCGATCAATCGATTCGGTGCCAGCAAGGGTAGTAGAACATCAGGCTTGTCCGAGGTTGGGTTAGTTGAAGGCAGACTGATCTTGATCAAAGTGGGAGGCAGATCGGTCTGTATGATCACCTGGATCCACTCGGCCTGGAGCATTTGCTTCAGCTCTCCGGCTAACGTGCGAGCCATCGCTTCCGGAGTCTGCGCGCCGGCCAGCGTCGTGCTAAGCTCGTACATGAACAGCGCCTCGCGTTCACGGATCTGCGCCCGATTTAAGCCATATTGAATGCGTCCCACGATCAATGCTGCGACTGCTATAAAAATGAACAGCAGCAACCAGCCTTCGAGACTGCCCACATCGAGCGTCAAGAAAGGCGGAATGAAAAAGAAATCAAAACAGAGCGCAGCGGCCAGAGCCGTACAGATGCCAGGCAGCTGCCCCCAGCGCGTCGTGCTCCAACTGATGGGTACCAGATAAAGCAGCGCAATGACCGCTTCGCCCAGTGTGTTGCGACCGATGAGCAGAAAAACAGCGGTGGTGCCCAAAGCCAGTGCGACGGCCAGTATACAACTACTGGCTAAATCACGTGAGAGCGCGAATGGCCTTTTCTTCATTAAACAGCCTCCCGAATTTGCGGAACGAATGGATGGTAAGCACTGTGCCTGGCTAAGAACCCGGCTTCAAGGCATCCAGTGCCAGGTTGAGTTGGAGCACGTTGACCCGCGGCTCACCCAGGATTCCAAGCTGGCGATCCTCAGTGTATTGCGCGATCAGTGCCTGTACCTTTGCCACGTCCAGTCCACGCGCCATTGCGACACGCGGCGCCTGGTATAGGGCCGCTGCGGGGCTGATGTTCGGATCAAGGCCGCTGCCCGAGCTGGTGACCAGGTCGACCGGGATCGGCTGCGTGTTCGTTGGATCAGCCGCTTTCAAGGCATCGATACGTCCCTGCACCTCGGCAATCAACGCCGGGTTAGTCGGGCCGAGATTCGATCCCGACGATGCTGCGGCGTTGTAGGGAAACGGACCGGTGGCGGATAGCCGCCCCCAGAAATATTTGGGATCGTCAAACGGCTGGCCGATCAACTCGGAACCAATCGCTTGTCCATCCTTCATAATCAAACTTCCATTAGCCTGCCTGGGAAACACCACCTGCGCAATGCCGGTTACAAGCAACGGGTAGATCAATCCGGTGAGCACAGTGAGCAAGACAAACAACACAATCGCGGGTCGAAGTAGAGTGCGCATGATTTTTTCCTGATTTGTATTTAACTGTTTAATTCAATCGATCACGCCCGGCGTTGGAAGGCAGGGCACACTGTCGAACGACTGGCAACTTTCGGGTAGAACGATAGCCGCCGGCCACTGCCTGGATCACTGCCGCCCTGTTTTAGGCTCCTACACCAGATGCAGCGTCGTGAGGATCAGATCGATCAGCTTGATGCCGATGAAGGGCGCGATCAAACCGCCTACGCCGTAGATCAGCAGATTATCCCGCAGCACCCGCGCCGCGCTGACAGGGCGATAACGCACACCGCGCAGCGCCAGTGGGATCAGCGCGATAATGATCAGCGCATTGAAGATCACCGCCGACAGGATGGCGCTCTGCGGCGTGGCCAAACCCATGATATTAAGCGCCTTGAGCTCCGGGTAGGTTGTGGCAAAGGCCGCCGGAATGATGGCGAAGTATTTGGCCACATCGTTCGCGATGCTAAACGTCGTCAGTGCGCCGCGCGTCATCAGCAGCTGCTTGCCGATCTCCACGATCTCCAGCAACTTGGTCGGGTTGGAATCCAGGTCCACCATGTTGCCTGCTTCCTTCGCGGCCTGCGTGCCGGTGTTCATCGCCACAGCCACATCGGCCTGTGCCAGCGCGGGCGCATCATTGGTGCCATCGCCCGTCATGGCCACCAGCCGCCCGCCGCTCTGATACTCTCGGATCAACTTGAGTTTCGTTTCAGGCGTCGCCTGTGCCAGGAAGTCATCCACGCCCGCTTCAGCCGCGATCGCCGCAGCCGTCAACGGATTGTCGCCTGTGATCATCACGGTCTTGATGCCGATTTGTCGCATCTCGGCAAAGCGTTCTTTGATGCCGCCCTTGACGATGTCTTTAAGTTGAATCACCCCCAACACTTTCGAATTATCGGCGACGACCAGGGGTGTCGCGCCTTGCCTGGCGATGTTATCGACCAGGGTGCGTACCGTCGGCGGGAAACTTCCACCCTGGTCGCGCACGTAAGCCTCGA
>JADGQE010000082.1 GCA_017882055.1 Thermoflexales bacterium | reverse complement strand
TTGCGCGGCGCGCACCTGCGCTGGAAATTCGATCTGCGCGATCCGGTGTTGCGGCAGCTCGTTCGATTGTATATACCGGTGGCCGGCGGCGTAATCATCGGGCAGATCGCCATTTTGATCAGCCTGAATCTCGCTTCGCGCACCGGCGCATCGGGCATCGCGTGGATGGACTATCCAACGCGCTTGATTCAGTTTCCTTTGGGCTTGATCGTGAGTGCGGTGTCGATTGCAATCTTGCCGTCGCTGTCGCGTCACGCCGCCGATGATTCACCGGTTGAATTTCGATCGACGCTGGCGCAAGGTCTGCGCCTGGTGCTGGTGCTGATCATTCCGTCGGCGATTGGCATGGCCGTGCTGGCGCCGCACATCGTTCAATTGCTGTTCCAGCACGGAGCCTTCACTCCGGCGGACACGCAAGCCGTGACGATCATGTTGTGGTTGTATCTGATCGGCTTGATCTTTGCCGGGGTCGATCAGCCGCTGGTGTTCGCCTTCTATGCGCGCAAAGATACGCTGACGCCCGCCATCGTCGGTTTGATCTGCAATGTGGGCCTGTATCTGTTGGCGGCTTTGCTGCCGGCCGCGTTGAGCGGCCGCGCGCTGCAAGTCTACGATCTGGCGATTGCCAATTCGGTGCAGTGGACGAGCCACGCATTGATTATGCTATGGCTGCTGCGGCATCGCCTGGGCGGGCTGCGCGGCTTTGGCCTGTCGCGCCTGCTGATCAAAGCCGCGATCGGATCAGCGGCAATGGGCGCAGGTGTGTGGCTGGTGATAAGCCTGTTGACCAATCTGCTCGGCGAGACATCGACGCTGCGCGAAGCGGTCAGCGTGATCGGCGCGGCCGGGATCGGCTTCGCCATCTACGTCGGCGCGATGGCGCTGCTGCGCGTATCGGAGATTCGATCGATCGGACAGATCATTAAGCGGCGTATTGCCTGAGAGGTGTCGATCCAGTATAATCGTAATGGTCGAGCGATGGATTACGATTCATTATTTGTATCCATCGGCACTTTAATGGGTAGTACTACTTACTGGCCGAGATCATTCTATTTGCCTGTCTGTCTCTAGCAATAGAGTGATATTAGCGGCAAGCCTGTTCGTAATGAAATAGGCGTTGCGCAAGGTTATCCAAGAACATGATGTTTTACCGCAGAAAAATCCTATTAGGCTTGATTGAAGCATTCGGTGGCAGACTGAAACGTACAGACTGTCAGAAGCTCCTTTTTGTATTCAGCCAAGTTACACTACGAAATTACTATGATTTCTTCCCGCATCATTATGGAAGCTATAGCATTGTCCTTAACTATGACAAAGAGTGCCTATCTCAACAGGGGCTCTTAACCTCAATCGATGATTTCCAGTTGAACTCACGCCAGTCTTTTCTGTCGCAGCTTAAACCTGACGATCGTTCGGTTATTAGTTTTATGGCACACGACATGAGAGGTATCAAAGGCAAAGCCTTGATCCGTAAAGTATATCTTGAGTACCCTCATTTCGCGCGCAGGAGCCAGATAATTTCTGATATTCTCAATCCCGCTGAAGTAAGGCAAGTAGAGATCTGGTGGAATACAGATTCGTCTGCTTGCCTATTTACAATTGGCTATGAGGGATTAACGATAGATTCTTTTCTCAATATGCTTATAGCGAGCAACGTGTCAGCTATAGTTGATGTTCGAAATAATCCTGTATCGATGAAATACGGTTTCTCAAAAAAGAGCCTCGAACGGTATGTGCAAAATGCTGACCTTGCTTATTACCACTTGCCGGATCTTGGAATACCTTCTGATCTTCGGCAAGGTTTAAATACGCCTGAATCTTACAAGCGCCTGTTTGCAAAATATGCGAAAGATATGTTGCCCAAGCAAAAACAAGCAATTCAATCTGTGAATGATCTGCTCGCGCGGCACGGCCGCATCGCACTCGTTTGCTTCGAATCTGACGCTCAGTTTTGTCATCGCCACAAGATTACTGAATACTTGAGCCAATCTCCTTCTTTTGTTACACGAATTGTGCATTTGTAATTGTGTTACTGGAGGATTACTTTGTATCTGCCAGCTGAATTGCCGAATGCGCGCGTTCTTATTACCGTCAAAACCTATCCTCAGCCTTCAAATACTTACAGTGAGTTGGTTTGCACTGCGGGTTTGTTGAATGGGGAAAGATGGATACGGATCTATCCGGTTCCGTACAGATTTCTCAGCGATGAACAACGATACCCCAAATATAGCTGGATTGAGCTTGATTTGATTCGGAATGGCAAAGATTTCCGACCTGAGAGCTACCGCCCGCGCAGTAACATTGAAGAGGACATCCGCGTCTTGAGCAAATTGGGCACAGCAGACAATTGGGCCGCCCGGAAGGAATTCGTGTTGAGAGAAGTAGTTGATTCGATGAATGACCTAATAGCGCGGGCCAAAAGCGAAGAGAAGAAATCATTAGCCACTCTGAAACCCGCCGAAATAATCGACTTCATTGTGGAAGATGACGAGCGAGAATGGAAGCAGGACTGGCTCGACAAGCTTAAGCAAATGAGTCTCTTTGATTTGGACGCGCAGGGGCAAGGCAAAGGCAGAAAAGTGATAAGAAAGCTCCCCTTCAAATTTTCCTATCGCTTCCTGACTAAGGGCGATGATCAACCTCGGAAAATGATGATAGAGGATTGGGAAATTGGACAGTTGTACTGGAATTGCTTGGTTAGCACTGATGGTGACGAAGAAGCAGCCAAGCAGCTGGTTCGCAAGAGGTACTTTGATGAGTTTCTGGAGCAGAACGATCTGTATTTGTTTGTAGGAACTACATTCCAGTATCACAACGTTTCACAGAATCCGTTTGTTATCATCGGTGTATTCTATCCGATGAAAACTGCACAATTGTCATTGTTCTAGAACGAATAACGAACTGAGAGTCCGCCTTGCCTGAGCTAAACAAGCCCTCGCTGCCCTCAACCCTCTACACAGAAGAGTATTTCCTCAGCGCATGCGAGGGCTACGAAGAGTTTGTCGAATCGCAGGGCGATCGATTGTCGCGCCGCTTGAGCGAAGCCTTTGCGTATGCCGAAGTCAAGCCGGGCATGCAAGTGCTCGACGTGGGTTGTGGGCGCGGCGAGATTTTGCGGCACGTGACCAAGCTCGGCGCGCGCGCGTATGGCGTCGATTACGCCGAGGTGGCCGTTCACCTCAGCCGCGAAGCGACGCAGAACGAGCCGATGCCGATCGGGGTGTATCGCACCGATGCCAAGCGGCTGCCCTATCCCAGCGGCACCTTCGATCGCATCCTGATGTTTGATGTGGTCGAGCATCTGTATCCGTGGGAACTCAACGCGGCGCTCAGCGACATCTATCGTGTGCTCAAGCCGGATGGCATGATCGTGGTGCATACCGCGCCGAATCGCTGGTACGATCAATACGCTTATCCACTCGTTCGTTTCATTCGCCGCTTGCAGGGCAAAGAATATCCGGCTAATCCGCGCGCGCTCAACGTCGCGGCGAATGTGGAAGTTCACGTTAACGAGCAAGACATTCGCAGTCTGCGGCGTTACTTGCGCCGGGCGGGTTTCCGGCAGGTGCGGGTCTGGTTGAAGAGTCCGCCGCAGCACCGGCACGAGAACGCCGCCTTCCGCATGTCACGGCACGTTCTCTTTAACTGGGCGCCCTTTCGCTGGTTCTTTGAGCGCGAAGTGTTTGCGGTGGGCGTGAAAAGAAATTCATAATGCGCAATGCCTAATGCGTAATTTTGCATTTTGCATTCTGCATTTTGCATTGAGTGCCTATGCCTGATCGACGTACGGTTGATGAACTCTCAATCGAGGAACTTGAAGAGGTTGTGGCGATTCGCAAGCGCGAGGCGCGGCAGGCCCGCTTGAACCGGCTGCGCGGTGAAGGGCGCGTGATCGATGTGCCGGAACCGATCGTCCCGCCTCGCCCCGAACCGGCGGCCCGCGATGTAAAATTGAATTCAACGCAAGCCTATTATCGTTCGCGCATCGAGGATGACCCCAGGCCGCGCTGGCATTTCACCTTCAGACTCAGCCGATCGGCCCTCAGGACGTGGCGTGATCGATTCTTACTGCTGGTCGAAGTCAGTGCACTGGTGGGCCTGGCTTTCGTAATTGTCGGCCTGGAGCAATCGCGCCTCGAGACGAACCAGGTGGCTGTCGAGACGCAGGTGGTGCCTACGCTGGAGCCGACGCCGTTGATCGGCGCAGTGGTGCTGCCTTCCGGCCACCGCCCGCCGACTGATCCCGGCGGTGCCGCCCCGAATCTGGATGAAGTGCCGGCGCATCTACGATCGTATGTTCAATCAGTAACACCGCAACCCATTCCGACGCCCGGCCCCGGCCAGCCGACGCGGATTCAAATCCCGGCCATCAATGTCGATGCCGTGATCGTGGAAGGCGATACGTGGGAGCAGTTGAAGAAGGGCATAGGTCATCACCCTGGCACGGCCAATCCGGGTGAGCGCGGTAATCTAGTGCTCTCGGCGCACAATGACATCTTTGGCGAGTACTTCCGTTATCTCGATCAACTCAAAGCCGGCGATGAAGTGGTGGTGTATTCGGGCAATCAACGCTTCCGCTACGTGGTCAGTCAAAGCCGATTCGTCACGCCCACCCAGGTCGATGTGATGTTGCCCACCAGCGATCCGACGGTGACGTTGATCTCATGTTATCCTTATCTGGTCGATAACAAACGGATTGCCGTTTTCGCGCAATGGCAGCCGTAGCGGCAAAACCTGCCAGGTTTCACGACTGTGGTAAAATAGCCCCTATCACTTCCAGAGGTATTTCCGAATGGCAAAGAAGACTCGCAAAGTTCTTAAGCAAGAATCATCGCAGCGCGCAATCCGCCAGGCGATGTCCAACGTTCAGTCGGTGGCGGCCGTCGAGACGCCGGCCGGTGCGCCGGCCGCCAGGACGCCGCTCAATACCGTGGCCCGCCCCGCGAAAGTCGAGATCGATCCGCGTGAAGAATACAAGTACGTGCGGACCGATCTGCGGCGCATCGCCATTCTGGCGGCGTCGTTCACGGCGATCCTGATCGTTTTGTCGTTCTTCATTAAGTAACGATAAATCGACGGCAGATTACGCCATCAATTGAAGAAGCCTGGTCTCTAATAGAGACCAGGCTTCTTTCGATCAAGTCAGCAGTTTGTCGTCGAGCACAGGCGCTTCAGGCTCGCCGGGTACGGCGGGCCATGGGGCGCTGCGCGCCGCCAGGCGAGTGGCCCAGGCATTCAACGTCAATTCGACGCTGAGATGGAGCGCGACGATCAACCACAAGTTGCGCGTCAGGATGAACAGGGTGGCGCTCATCGCCAGCAGCAGCGCTTGTCCAATCCACGATTGAATTTCCTCCGGCTCCGTGCCCAGGCCGTGGCGGATGATGGCGACCAACATTTCAACGCCAACAAACCCCAGTCCGATCAGCGTGGCCGGATACACGTCGCCCAGTACAATGAGCGGCGCAGTGCGATAAAAGGCCCAATGGATCTCGGCGTAAGCGGCATCGATCAGGATCGCGCCGGCCGATCGAACATCCACGCCCAGCGGTGCGCTGTGCGGGGCGCGGGCCATTTGCCGGGCGGCGAGACCGATCGGGATCAGCGCCAACAGGCCGATGATCAATCCGCTGCTCAACTGGCGCAGCCAATCGGCCGAAGACCAGCCGAGGATCGGCCCGGTGGTGCCGGTGACCCCCGCATCGACCGTGGAAATCGATTGGGCCAACAGCGCCGCGTAAGGCACGCCGACGAAGTAGATCAATCGCCCGACTTGTTCGGCGGCGCGGCCTGCCAGTGTGGAACGAAAGTGATCGGCGCGTGCCCGGCTGAAGAACAACGTCACGAGCACAGCCACCACCATGGAGGCGAGTATCCAGATGGCGGGCAGCAGTTGGTTGTCGCTCACGACTGGACTCGGTCGATTGGAATCCGCATGGACACCCGCGTGCCCTGCCCCATGGCGGACGCGATCGACAGTTTGGCCTTCAACACTTCAGCCCGTTCGTGCATGTTGATCATGCCCAGACTGCCGCGCTTATCGTAGTTGGATTGAACTTTGGCGACGTCGAAGCCTTTGCCGTCATCTTTGACCTCGACGATGTAGCTTTCGCCGTCCGAGTAAGTGCGAACCCAGACATTCTTCGCTTCGGCGTGTTTGCGCGCGTTGCCGACTGCCTCTTCGACGACGTAGAACGTCATGCCTTGCGCATCTTTGTCCAGCTTCTCGACTTGATCATCCAGTTCGAGATGGACCTCGAGATTGGGATCGGCGTCGTGCAATTTTTGCACCAGGGTTTCGAGTGCGGCTTTCAAACCCTGCGATTCAAGGATGAGCGGCCTCAACGTAAACAGCATCTGGCGAATTTCTTTGGTGGTGCTGCGCGCCAGATTCTCGATCTTCTCCAGTTCTTCCGGCACCCGGAGCGGTTCGCGCTGCAGCAGCGTGCGAGTGTAGTTGATGCGCATGGCAATGGCTGCGACGCTCTGGGTCGGCCCATCGTGCAGATCGCGCGCCAATTTCTTGCGGGCGTCTTCTTCAATCTCGACGATGTGGGCTTTCTCGGCCTGCAGGCTGGCGAACAGCTGCGCGTTTTGCAGCGCAATGATGGCTTGATTGCAGACGGCCATTAAGACGTCGATGTTGTCGGGCGTGAACATGGCCGGATCGGGGCTGGCGAAGACCGCCACGCCATAATTCTCGAAGCCGGCCCGCAGCGGCACACACACGGCCACCTGGCAACGATGCAGCGCGGAGTAAGTGGTTAGTTCGGGATCATGGGCCGGATCGTCACAGATCACCGGCTCGGCGCTGGCCAGGGTTTTGGACAGCGCGCCATTGTTCATCTTGACCGACAGTTGTTCATCGCGGACCGTCAGATGACGCGAAGCGGCGACGTTGAGATCATTGCCGGCCAGCAGCAGCACCAGGCTGACCATGCGGGTTGAACTCGGCCCGATCTCTTTGAGGCCGAGGACGCTGACATCCAGCACGGCATCGAGAATGCGCTGATAATTGAGGGTGGCACTCAAAGTGCTGGCCATCTCGAAGATGGCGCGGGCCTGTTCGCGGGTCGATCGCAGGTGGTGCAGCTCGTTATCTTCTTCGGCGCGCCGGGCTTCTGTGCTGAGCTTGCGGAGGCTGCTACCGATCGTTCCGGCGACGAACGCGGTCATGATCATGATCGTGAGGTTGGGCACGGCGGCCATGGGCGCGGAGCCAGTCAGGACCAGGGATGCGGCACAGAGCACGCCGGTTACCAGCACGTTGACGAGCAGGTTGAAACGTAATGCGGCATTGAGGATTGGAAACAGACTAATATACAAGAGCGGACTGGTGACGCCACCAGAAACATAGAGGAAGGCGATGGACAGGAAGGTATCTAAGATCAAACTGACCCACGGCAGCAGGCGGACACGCACCTCGAAGACTAGCAGGACCATTACAATGAGATTGTAAGCTACCGCAGCCAACAGCGGCGGTAACGATCTCCCCAAAAGTTCGAGGGGCTGCACCCGTCCGGCATTGATCCAGATGACGAGTACGACGCTTGCCAGCAGCACCCACCGCAGGGCGCTGAGCAGCCAGTCAATTTGTGAACTTCGAGATGACGAAGACCGCATGCCGCCGCAACTCCGTCGAGGAAAATTCCGCGGGCATAAAAATGCCGCGGTCGCGCCAGGGGATCTACCCGCGCCTCCGCGGCCATTGCCAGTGGGCGGTATAGGGCTCGAACCTACGACCTCTCGGATGTCAACCGAGTGCTCTAACCAGCTGAGCTAACCGCCCGAAGTGTTTTTATTATACCTGGCAAGGGCAAAGTGGTCAACTGCCCAATTGATCATTGAGCATGGTTCATTGATCATTGGTATAATCGCTCCATGACTTCACATCCCTGGCCCGTCATCGGCCACGCCTGGGCCGTACTCAATCTTGATCAAGCCGCGACGGAATACCGCCCGGCCCATGCTTATCTGATCAGCGGCCCGGCGCACATCGGTAAAACGACGCTGGCCCGCACGCTGGCGATGGCGCTCAACTGCGAAGCGGACGCGCGGCCATGCGGACAATGTCGATCGTGCAAGCTGATCGCCTCCGGCAAACATCCCGACGTGCAGTTGATCGAACCCGACGGCGCACACTTGAAGATCGATCAGGTCCGCGCTCTCCAGCACGATCTGGCCCTCTCGCCGAACGAAGGGCGCTTCCGGGTTGCGATCTTCAACCCATTCGAAGTAGCCACGACCGAAGCGCAGAACGCGCTGCTCAAGACGCTGGAAGAGCCGCCCGACTACGCGGTGTTGATGGTCGTAACCGCCGATCCCGAATTGCTGCTGCCGACGATCGTTTCACGCTGCCAGCTCATTGCCTTGCGGCCACTCACGATCACACAGGTGCGCCAGGCCCTGACCACAACGTGGCGTATCGAAAACGATCGGGCTAACTTGCTGGCGCATCTGTCCGGCGGCCGATTAGGTTGGGCCGTCACCGCGGCAAGCGATAACTCGATCCTGGATACGCGCGCCAGGCGGCTCGACGATCTGATCGTTTTGCTGAAGAGCAATCGCGGCGCACGCTTCGCCTATGCCGAAGCCATCACGCGCAAAGAAGATCACGCCCGCGACGCTATCGATTTATGGCGGACGTGGTGGCGCGACGTGATGCTGGCGGCCAGCGGCAGCAACGCCGAACTGGTCAATGTCGATCGCGCTGCGCAGATTCAATCGCTTGCCACGCACCTCGACGTAGGCCAGGCCAGCGCCGCTGCCGAAGCCTGCGGACGCGCCCTATGGCAAATCGATCGTAACGCCGTGCCGCGCTTAGTGGTTGAAGTATTGCTGCTCGATTTCCCGCACCTCGCCTCGATCTAACTATAGATCGTCAGATAATGATTGAGAAATCAAGCGCAACCAAACCCTATAAAATAGGCTAAACCGTAAGGCGGGTTTCTCATTCTTTATCTGAATGTCTATAGCCTCAGTAGATCACAGAATGCTCGCTGGATTTGACACGCTGCGCGCAGCGGGAGCAAATTGTGATCTACTGAGCCTTCATCGTACGCCGCTGATTAACGCCACCGGCCCGATCGCCAGCAGCCACATCGCCGCCTGCAAACCGATCACGTCTGCGATGCCGCCCAGAATCACCGGCAAGCGCCCGTCGATAGCGCGTGTCGCCCAGCAGACCGACGATCGGCTCACCGGTCAATGCGATCAGAGCCGGAAACGTGGACAGCAAACCGACCTGCGCGTAAGTCAGTGCGAAGTCGTTTTTGAGGAATGGCAGGACTGCACCATGCAGGCCATAGATCAGCTCGTCGAGCAGCTCAACCGCGTAGAGGATGGCAACGAACCACAGCGGGCCGCGCCACTGCTTGATTTTCGCAAACATGATTTATCTCCTTGTCCTTAGCCGATGAACTCGAAACAAACAGCCACAGTCCAACACTAAAGACAAGGCGGCGCGCGGGCGCAGCTGCCAGGCGAGGCTAGTTCAAGAAGCTGTAAGAGTTAACGGGGTGGATGGAAGAACATTTTAGATTTCTGATTTCTGACACCTGCACTCGCCTGGCGCGCCACCGCCGCATCGTGGCGGGCATGGCGTGCGTGCAGTGCAAGTGTTGCGGATTTCTGACTTCAATGATTTTGCTCGAAGATGATGTACGCCAGGTTGGAACTCGGATCGCCGTTCATCTCGATGTTGACCACTGGTGATAATGGGCTGCCCTTCTCGTCGATGAGTTGCACATGCCATTTACCGCTCATGGGCTTATCGCCCAGCGTAAACTGCCAGCCCGATAGACCGTACTGCACGAACGTGCCAGAGGGTAAGGTTTGACCATCCAGCCCGAGCGGCGGATCACCCCAGGCGCGCACGTCGATATTTTGTTGATGTTTGAGATCGGGATCTAGCACCAGTCCCGCAATTCCCGCCCAACTGGTGCCATACAGTTGCGCGCGTTGATAAGTCAAATCGGCCGTGTAATTGAGCGGCGACTTTGTCGGCGTGGCTGTACCGGCGACTGTGGGTGTACTCGTCGGAGTTGGCGTCTGCGACGATTGTGGCGTTCCCTTGCGGCCACCGACCAATGTCGGCGATGGCAGCGGCGTCGATGTTGGCGGGACAGTTTCTGTCGCAGTTGGACTGGGCAGCGGCGTGTTTGTTGGCGTGTTAGTGGGATGCGGCGTCCGCGTGGAAGTCGGCGTAATCGATGGCGCCGCGGTGGCCGGCAGAATAATCGTCACTTGCGCGACGGGACGCAGCTGAGCGGGCACCAGATTGGGCACCGCGAGGATCAAGGCGTAACAGGCCAACAGGATCGCCGTCATAACGAGAAACAGCAGCGCCAGTTGATTGAACAGCTGCGTTCGATCTTTTTTGACCGCTGCCATTTCATCTGAATCTACTGTACGGTCCGCACGGGACAGGTTGGGCAATCGAATTCGGTTTTTCGCCATGGCTAATGATTCCGCTGGAAATTGATCAGGACCAGATCGCGCGCGCAGTCATCGACCATCCTGATTTTAACAACCGGAGAGACCATCTGACTATTTTCATAAACAACGACATTGAAATCAAAGTTGCCAGGTGCGCCAATATAGAGTTCATACGCGCCGTCACCGCCGTAGAATTTATTGATACGATTTTGACTGCCGGACACAAAGACCAGCTTATTCTGCTCGGCCACCGGCCCGCCCCAGCCAACCACGCTGATGCCCTTCAACGGTGAACCGTCGATGTTGAACACCTGACCACCGATACCTCCCCAATTGCCGCAAGCCGCGCCGTATTTATCGGGCACGAGGATCGGCTGGCTGGCCGTGTACTTATAAGGCGAGCGCGTGGGGATGAGCGGATTGATCGTCGGCGTGGGCGACACACTCGGGGCCAGGGTCGGCCGGACAGTCGCCGGTTTGGACGGCGTGAACGTCGCACGCGGTGTCGGAGTAGGGGGCGCCGGCGTTGGTGTCCAGGTCGATACCAGTGTCGGCGTTGGCGCGGCGGTCGGCCCTTGAGCGATAGCGCCCGGCGCCGTACTCGGCTTGAAAGGCTTGATCAGAAAGATCAACAAATAGCACGCCACCAGCGCTACGGTCAGTATCAGACTGAGCAGGGCCAATTGATTATAGAGTTGATCGCGATTCATCATTTCCGATCAGTGTTCGAAGTAGAAGGCAGCCGGCGAAGGGCAAACCTGCGTCGTCTTATCGCCCGGTTTTTTGCCTTCCTTAATTAAGCCGATCGTCCAAATGAAGCGGCCGCCAGGATAAATGCCATTGATGCCCACATCATATTGGCAATACTGACCACAATTCTTGTTCTTAGGATTAGTCACATCGGCCCAGCCAATCGACCCCATGCCGGCAGCCGGCGGATCGAGCAAGACGTCGAAATGTTCGCCAGGCGCGAGCGGCCGGCCGAATGTCCAGGCGAGTGTCACAATATCGTATTGGAAGTATTTCGTACCGATGGGCGGACCCAGAAGTTTGAGCGTCTTGCACATATCCTCGGTAGGTGTAGGGGTGATCGAGGGCGTGGATGTCTCGGTCGGCAGCGGTGTGCGCGTCGGTCGC